>JAJAZB010000204.1 GCA_026785975.1 Cytophagaceae bacterium
AAAAAACCGCCCCCCCCCCCGATCCGTGGGGGGGCCCCGCTTTTGGTTACCGGGAAAACTGAATGGGAATATTTACTTTGACATCGTCCCACATCAGGGAAAGTTCGGCTCCCGCGTCGGTTTCATTGAACTTGTACGTCAACGCTTCAAAAATCTGCTCGTTTTTGCGGGCCGACACGTTAAAGCGCATAATATCTTTTTCGGGCTTGTAATTGTAGGTGCCCCATTGGCCCAACTCGGCGTTCAGAATCACCGTCCACTTGTCCGGATTGGGAATCATGAACAGGGTGTACGTACCAGTCCGCAATACTTTCCCGTCGATTTTTACATCCCTGGTAAAGGTAATTTCAGTGGCTTCGTTGGCCCCGGCCCGCCACACCTGACCCCATTTTTCAAGATTTCCAAAGACGATACGACCTTTCTTAAACGGTTGACCGTACACCAGTTTGATGTAATTACTTTCATCTTTAAAAAGCGCCAAAGCTACCGGGCTTGGGCGCGGCAGCGGTTTTACGGTATCCAGCGCAGCAACTTGTTTAGAGGTATCCGTTGAGGTTGAGGCAATTTGAATAGCCAAACTGTCGGCACGGGGGGGGGATGATTGAACGGTGGTATCGGCAGGGGTTGGCCGCAGCGAATTGGCGGGCGTATCCTGGGCGAACGTGTTGGGAGTGGACAGGAAAAACAGCACGACCGCCCCGCAAAAAACGGCTTGCAGGCGGATAGAATTCTGGAGAAACAGCAGAAAAAAGGCCATTTTTTTGACTAATTTCGACGTTTGTACAACGAAAGAGGCATTCAGATGTTGGCGAATGCCGCCCACCAATATATAAAAAATTGTGAAAATCCGACCTGACATCGACGATATTTTCATGGAACTGGCAATCAATCTGGCCCGGCGCTCGCACTGCATCAAGGCCCAGGTGGGCGCGGTACTGGTTCGGGACACGCGCATCATCTCGATTGGCTACAACGGTCCACCCGCCGGTACGCACAATTGCGATGAGGAATTTCCGGAAGTCGGCTGCCCCCGCGATTCCAAAGGGAGTTGCTCGCTGGCGCTCCACGCCGAGCAAAATGCCATTTTGTACGCCGCCAAAAATGGCTCAGCCATCGAGGGTAGCACGTTGTACATCACACTGTCGCCCTGCATCGCCTGCGCGCGGATAATATTCAGCATGAAAATCCGAAAAGTGGTTTTTCTGCATTTGTACGCCGCGTACAAAGGAATTTTGGTGGATGAAGGCGTGGAATTCCTGAGGCGTTTCGGTGTGGAGGTCGAGCAATACGCGGAGCGGATTAAATCGGGCGTGGCGGTTTGATCCGGGTTCATTGCCCCGCTCAACTCAAACCGCTTCTTAGTGATGAACCCCGCCTTCGCCGTGTACGTGACCGTGTTCGAGTTCGGTCGGTGTGGCGGCCCGTACAGTCAAAACCTGACCCTCAAAATGCATATTTTTATCGGCGAGGGGATGGTTGAAATCCATCAGAACGAGTTCGTCCTGAATTTCCACCACGCGGCCCTGCAATCGGTGCCCATCCTCGTTGGTCATCGGGAGCACATTATCCGGGTCGAGCAATCCGTCGGGTATTTTACCTTCCACTTTAAACACATCGAGTGGTAATTCCACAACGGCTTCGGGATCGCGCGGGCCGTAACCTTCTTCGGAGGTCAGCGTAAAATCGAACGAATCCCCGGGGTTTAGGCCCATCTGATTGGTTTCGAAGCCTTCCGGGAGTCCGCTCATGCCAACGATAATGGCCATGGGTTCATCGGCCTCCACAATTTCGATGGTTTCGGGTTGGCCTTCTTCGTCGTGAATGGATAATTTGTACGTCAGCGACACAACCGAATTAGGAGCAATTTGCATTTTGGTTGATAGTTTGTTTGGTACAAAATTAAGCGTTTTCGTCCGCAACCTGTCCCAATTTTTTATGAATTATCTCGCGCACACCTATTTATCCGGCAGCGACGACGAATTAAAACTGGGCAACTTTTTGGGCGATTTCGTTAAAGGTCGGGTTGGAAAATACACGGGCCTGGGTGTTACCGAACGAGTTCGTCAGGGAATCCGCCTCCACCGGGCAATCGACTCGTTCACGGATCAGCACCCCATTTTTCGGCGCAGCAAATCACGACTCGTTCCCCGGTACGGGTTGTTGTCGGGGGTGATCGTCGATCTGTTCTACGATCATTTTCTGGCGGTCGACTGGGCGGGTTTTTCACCGCAACCCTTACCGGAGTTTTCAAGGCAATTTTACGAGTTGCTTCACAAAAACATCTTACGTTTACCACCGGAAATGCACCGAATGGTTGAGGCGATGAGCACGTACAACTGGTTGGCGGAATACGCCCGGATTAAAGGGGTCGAACAATCGTTGAAAGGCTTAGCCCAGCGCGTACCCGCAGCATCGGGAATTGGAACTGCCGGTGAGGAATTGAGCCGGAATTACGCCGAATTCCAAGAGGATTTTCGTGAATTTTTCCCCGAACTACGCCTATTTTGCCGAAATTTTATCCACGAATTTCCATCCAATTAGTTCAAAACGAATGGTTCTAACTCCTGATGCAGCGCTAAAAAGTTTAAAAACCAGGCAGTTTGCGCCGCTGTACCTCTTGCACGGGGATGAGCCGTATTATCTGGATCAAATGACTGACTTCCTGGCGGAGCACGTACTTCCTCCGCCGGAGCAGGCCTTCAATCAATTCGTTTTGTTTGGGAAAGAGTTAAGCGTGGCGGCGTTGTTGAGCTACGCCAAACGCTACCCGATGCTCGCCGAACGGCAGTTGGTGCTGGTCAAAGAAGCGCAGGGCATTGCGGGGCTGGAGGCCAAAGACACCAATCGGTTCCTGGAAGAATATGCCCTGAAACCACTGGCTTCGACGGTGCTCGTGTTGTGTTTCAAGGAACCGGTCGATGAGCGCAAAAGCTGGGTAAAAGCTTTTGACCAAAAAGGCATTATCGTGAATTCCCGTAAACTTTACGATAACAAATTGCCCGACTGGATTGCCGCCTACTGCCACGATCGGGGCGTAAAAATCAGTCCCAAAGCCATGTTGATGCTGGCGGAGTTTGTCGGCGGGGATCTGAAACGGCTGGCCAGCGAACTCGACAAAATGTTCCTGAATTTACGGGCCGGGCAGGACATCACCGCTGAGGCCGTTGAAACCTACGTGGGGGTCAGCAAGGAATACAACAGTTTTGAGTTTCAAAAAGCACTGTTTCAACGAGACGCGGAAAAAGCCTATCGTATCGCCGCTTTCTTTGCCGCCAATCCGAAAGACAACCCCTTGCAACCGATTGTCATCGTGCTTTACAACTACTTCAGTAAGTTGTTGCTCGTTCACGCTGCTGCCGATCGAACAGAGCGGGCGTTAGCGTCTCAGTTGGGTGTGAATCCGTATTTTGTAAAAGATTATCTGACCGGAGCAAGAAATTTTTCGGTCGATAAAACGGCCACAATCATCGCTGCGTTGCGCCGGGCCGATGGGCACTCGAAAGGCGTCGACACCCCGGCAATTACCGAAGGCGCTATTCTTAACGAACTGGTATACAGTGTTTTGCATTAAAAAAGCAAGCCCGGATATCGCAAAGGACAACCGGGCTTGGAGGGGGAATCGTAGCGGGGAGGGGAATCGAACCCCTGACCTTAGGGTTATGAATCCTACGCTCTAACCATCTGAGCTACCCCGCCTCTAAATTATGGGGCAAAAGTACTTGTTATTTTCAAAAAGTCCATACATTGCCCGTGGAAAATCGAATCGCCGGGGTTTTTAAGCCGGTTATTTTAACTGAAGAAAGCGTATGAGCAAGTATAAATTTACCGCAGAATATGAACTGCGGGCCTCGCCGAAAGTGTTGTTTCCCTACGTGAGTACGGCCTCTGGTTTGTCACAGTGGTTTGCGAGCAAAGTCAACACGATGCCCAACCATATGTACGATTTTATCTGGGACGGAGAGAGTCATCCGGCCCGGTTATCGACCCTTAGGCAGAACAAGAGTGTCAAGTTTGATTTTACCCCGACCGATGAAGAGCGCGATCATCCCTACATCGAGTTTCGCCTCGACGTGAGTGATCTGACCCAATCTACGTTTCTTAAAGTGACGGATTATTCCACCAACAGCGAACCCGACGATTTAAAAGCGATGTGGAAGGGACTGCTGGACAATCTGCGTGAAATTGTGGGAAGTTGACGAATGAAGAAATTAGATAAACTGGTGTTGAGGGCCTTCTTTGGGCCGTTTTTAGTGACCTTTTGTGTGGTGGAGTTCATATTTATTATGCGCTTCATCATGCTTTATCTGGACGAAATCGCCGGGAAAGACATCGGCTTACAGACCTACGGCGAACTGCTTTTTTATTGCAGTGTGGTCACGGTGCCCATCTCCATGCCCCTGGCCGTGTTGCTTTCTTCCCTGATGTGCTTCGGAAATCTGGGGGAATTCTTCGAACTCACTGCCATTAAAAGCGCGGGCATTTCGATGATTCGGGCCTTTCGCCCGGTGGGTATTTTCGTGGTGCTGACGACCATTTATGTTTTTTGGTTCAACAACAATACGCTTCCCTGGGCCAACCTCAAATTTTACAGTCTGCTGTACGACATCAAAACCAAAAAAGCGGCCCTGAACATTAAACAGGGTATTTTTTACACCGACCTCCCCGGAAGGCGCATCAAGGTCGATAAGAAATATCCCGACGGCCGCTCGCTCAAAGGACTCATTATTTACGATCACACCGACGTCAACTCCGGCAACCGCCACGTGATTCTGGCCGACTCCGGCCAGATGTACACGATTTTGGACGATAAATACCTGGTGTTCGAGTTGTTTAATGGCAACGACTACCTCG
Organism: Cytophagaceae bacterium; assembly: GCA_026785975.1. Taxonomy (GTDB): domain Bacteria; phylum Bacteroidota; class Bacteroidia; order Cytophagales; family Spirosomataceae; genus JAJAZB01. Next base: position 4,852 of record JAJAZB010000204.1, read on the forward strand.
AAGACCCCGACCGCTCGTCGCCGAACGTCGATCAGAGTGATTTCACCCGCAATCAATTCAAACACACCAAGTTGGTGATGAGCCTCAAGGCGTTCGACTTGAAAAAGACGGACGAGGACCAGTTCAAATACTCGCCCGTGATGAAGAACCTGGGCGAATTGGAAGCCGATAGCGATTCACTGCGAAAAGACCTCCGGGCGACCATGCAGGGTATCGTATTTTCGTCGCCCCGGTATTACCTGTATCATTTGAGCAACCAACCGGTCAATTTTAAGCAACTTCACCGGGATGGAAAATGGATTGATTCAGTGCTGAAAAAAACGCCACCCATCTACCAGCGGGCACAGACCGTATCCGCCGCCTTGAGTCAGGCCAAAAACAATTTGTCCTGGGCGGAAACCAATGAAAGTCTGATTGTGGATAAGGAAGCCCGAATGCACCGTTCGGAGTTGGAATGGCACCATAAATTCACCTCGGCCATTGCTTGCCTGGTCATGTTTCTGATCGGGGCACCGCTGGGTTCGATCATAAAAAAGGGGGGCTTTGGCCTGCCCGTGCTCGTGGCGATCATTTTCTTTATTCTGATGTACGTGATGACGGTTCAGGGCGACAAACTCGGGCGCGAGGGCCGGGCGACGGTTCCGGTTGCGGCCTGGTTATCGAATGCTGTATTATTCGGTTTTGGTGTTTTCTTTTTAAAACGGGCCGTTGCCGACTCGCGTTTGTTTGAAGCGGATGTGTACCGGGTTTATTTCGTTCGTCTGCGCGAGCGTTGGGAATCCTGGCTGGAAGCGAACCGTTTACTCAAAAAAAGCGGGAAAGGTTTGGCCTGATACGGATTTTACGTATTTTTGCGTTTTGAAACTGAAAAAGCTGCCCAAAACACGATGTACTTAACTGCCGAAAAAAAAGTAGAGCTATTTGAAACGCACGGATTTCAAAAAGCTAAAGCGGATACCGGATCACCCGAATCGCAAATTTCGCTCTTTACCTTCCGCATCAATTCATTGACGGAACACCTCAAAATTCATAAGAAAGATTTTGGTACCCGTACCGGCCTACTCAAACTCGTTGGTCAGCGTCGTCGCCTGCTCAATTACTTGTTTCGGAAAGACATCAGCCGTTACCGGGCCATCCTTGCCGAGCTAAACCTGAGAAAGTAAACCATCTTCGGGCACCGTCAGGGAATTCAGCTACTGGATTCCCTGATTTGTATTCCTACACGTCTGTTTCGTCTTTTTTGTTCCGGTCCACTGGTTGATTCTTCTCTTGGTGGGTAGGTTTACCGGAACCGCTGCTTACTACTCGTAACAAAACCTCATGCTCTTTAATATTGTAACCAAAACGTTTGCTTTGCCGGATGGACGCGAAGTATCCATCGAAACGGGTAAATTGGCTAAACAAGCGGATGGCTCCGTCGTGGTTCGCTGCGGGGATACCATGTTGCTGGCCACGGTCGTAGCCAACCTCGATGCCAAGCCGGGCGTTGATTTTCTGCCTCTTTCCGTTGATTATCAGGAGAAGTTTGCCTCCGCCGGTAAAATCCCCGGAAGTTTTCAACGGCGGGAAGGTCGGCTTTCTGATTTTGAAATCCTGGTTAGTCGCATGGTCGACCGGGCATTGCGCCCCACCTTTCCCGCCGATTACCACGCGGATACGCAAGTGAATATTTTCCTGATTTCGGCGGATGCCGAAGTGTTGCCCGACGCCCTGGCTGGTTTGGCGGCTTCAGCGGCCCTGGCGGTGTCGGATATTCCGTTCAACGGACCAATTTCTGAAGTTCGGGTCGCCAAAATCAACGGCGAGTTTTTGATTAATCCCCTTGCTTCTAAGTTGCAAGGGGCTGAACTCGAACTGATTGTCGCGGCCAATGCCAACGATATTTTGATGGTCGAAGGCGAAATGAGCGAAGTATCCGAAGAGGACGTGCTAACGGCGCTGAAACTGGCTCACGAAGCCATCAAAGTGCAATGCGCGATTCAGAAAGAATTGGAAATCGCCGTGGGCAAAACGCAGAAACGGGTTTACAGCCACGAAACGCACGACGACGCGCTACGCCAGCAACTTCACGCTACCTACTACCCCCGCGTGTACGAAGCAACCCGGCAGGGCAACCCCAGCAAGCACGCGCGCCGGGAGGCTTTTGTCGCTATTCGTCAGGAATACATCGACACGTTGCCCACGGATGGCACGGTTGACATTACGTTGGTGAAAACCTACTTTCACGATATTCAGCGGGATGCCGCCCGGAATCTGGTGCTCGACGAACGGACCCGTCTGGACGGACGCCAACTGGACGAAATTCGCCCGATTGCCTGCGAAGTAGACTATTTGCCATCGGCGCACGGTTCAGCACTTTTTACGCGGGGTGAAACCCAATCCCTGACCACGGTGACCCTGGGAACCAAGCAGGATGAGCAGATTGTGGATCAGGCGATGGTATCGGGGTACAATAAGTTTCTGTTGCACTACAACTTTCCCGGCTTTTCAACGGGCGAAGTAAAACCAAACCGTGGCCCCGGACGCCGGGAAGTGGGGCACGGGAACCTGGCCCACCGGGCACTGAAGCGGATGTTGCCCACGGGCGAGGATAATCCGTACACGATTCGGATCGTGTCGGATATTCTGGAATCAAACGGATCGTCGTCTATGGCCACCGTTTGTGCCGGTACTCTGGCCTTGATGGACTCCGGAATTCAACTCAAAGCGCCGGTTTCGGGCATTGCGATGGGATTGATATCCGACCCTAAAACCAAAAAATTCGCCGTGCTTTCGGATATTCTTGGGGATGAAGATCACCTCGGTGACATGGACTTTAAAGTGACCGGCACCGAGAAAGGAATCACGGCCTGCCAGATGGACATCAAAGTGGACGGCCTCTCCTACGAAGTTTTATCGCAGGCACTTCAACAGGCCCGTGCGGGGCGGCTTCATATTTTGGGGGAGATGAAAAAGGCCCTGGCTACATCCCGGCCCGACTACAAGCCCCACGCGCCCCGGGCGGTGGTCATCAAAATTGAACAAAATCAGATTGGTGCCGTGATCGGACCGGGTGGAAAAGTTGTTCAGGACATTCAAAAGGATTCCGGTGCCATCGTGAACATTGAAGAGCGGGACAATGCGGGCTACGTGAGCATTTTTGCCACCAGCAAAGAATCCATGCAACGGGCGTTATCCAGGGTAAAAGGAATCGTGGCGTTGCCCGAAGTCGGCGAAGTGTACGTGGGTAAAGTAAAGACAATTCAACCCTTCGGGGCATTTGTGGAATTTATGCCCGGTAAAGATGGTTTACTCCATATCTCCGAGATTTCCTGGGAACGTCTGGCCACCATGGACAACGTGCTCCAGGTCGGCGAAGAGATCAGCGTTAAGCTGGTTGAAGTCGATAAAAAAACTGGAAAGTACCGCTTGTCGAGAAAGGCACTACTTCCTCGCCCAGAGAACAATAGAGTACAATAATTCGTTAACTGAGCGGTAACCCCATTGTAAAAAGTGCGTTTCCGTAAACTAACGCACCGACTGTTAACACACCAAAATAGCCTGATACTTCCATGAGACAGCTAAAAATTAGCAAGCAAATAACGAATCGTGAGAGCCAGTCACTCGATAAGTATTTGCAGGAAATCGGGAAGGTAGATCTGCTCACACCGGACGAAGAAGTGAAGTTGGCGCAGCAAATTCGGGATGGCAATCAGCAGGAATCCGCTGCGGCCCTCGAACGCCTGACCAAAGCCAACCTGCGTTTCGTGGTGTCGGTGGCCAAGCAATACCAGAACCAGGGGCTTTCGCTCGGTGATTTGATCAACGAAGGAAATCTTGGATTGATCAAGGCCGCTCAGCGCTTCGACGAAACCCGGGGCTTTAAATTCATTTCGTACGCCGTTTGGTGGATCCGTCAATCGATTCTTCAGGCTTTGGCCGAGCAATCCCGGATTGTTCGCTTGCCCTTGAATCGGGTCGGGTCGCTCAATAAGATTTCAAAGACGTTCTCCGAACTCGAACAGAAATTTGAACGCGAACCTTCCCCCGAAGAACTGGCCGAAGTGCTGGAGGTGAGCACCAACGAGGTCGTGGATACGCTGAAGATTTCTGGTCGCCACGTTTCGATGGATGCCCCCTTCGTGCAGGGCGAAGAAAACAGTTTGCTCGACGTACTCGAAAACGACAGTGAAGATAAACCCGACGCCGGGTTAATCAATGATTCACTCCGTCGTGAAGTTCAGCGGGCACTTTCTACGCTCACGCAGCGGGAAGCCGACGTGATTACGCTTTATTTCGGACTCAACGGCGAACACGCCATGACGTTGGAAGAGATTGGCGAGAAATTCAATCTGACCCGCGAGCGCGTCCGTCAGATCAAGGAGAAGGCCATTCGTCGCCTCCGGCACACGTCACGAAGCAAAGCATTGAAAACCTACCTGGGTTAATTGCCACAGACTACCTTTCAAAAAGCCCCCCGATCCCGAGTACTCGGGATCGGGGGGCTTTTTTTTATCGTTCGCAAAAGATGGCTGTTATCCAACCGATTCTTGACCTTGTCGAAGTGTGCGTCCAACAGGGACTGCGTCACGCCATCATTTCTCCCGGTTCACGAAGTGCCGCGTTAACCCTTGCCTTTGCCCGACATCCCCGGATTCAGACGTACGTGATTCCCGATGAACGAACGGCGGGGTACATCGGGCTGGGTATGGCGCAGGCGTTAGGCGAACCGGTTGCGCTGGTTTGTACCTCGGGAACGGCGGCCATCAACTTTGCACCGGCGGTAGCGGAGGCTTATTTTTATGAAATTCCGCTGCTCGTGCTTACCGCCGATCGACCACCCGAATGGATTCATCAGCAGGATGGGCAGACCGTGTACCAGCAGGGGCTGTACGGTCGGCACGTCAAACAGTTTCATCAGTTGCCAGCCGATTATTTACACCCGGATTCAGCCTGGTTCGTAAATCGAATCATCAATCAATCCTTCATCGTTTTGACCAACAAGCCTTTAGGGCCGGTTCATATCAACGTACCGATTCGGGAGCCGTTTTATCCGAAACCGGAGGAACCGTATGTTTTTAACCCGGAAGTCAGAGTGGTTCGCCAATCGGCGGTTCAAAAAACGATTTCTTCGGAGACCTGGGCCGAACTTCTCGACGAACTGGAGGACGCGGATCGGGTCTTGATTGCCGCCGGACAGGGAAAAATGGGCGAGGACCTGACCCGGTCACTCAGGGCGTTGCAGGATGAATTTTATCTGCCCACATCGGGCGATCTGATTTCCAACCTCCCAGGTAACGACGCATTCATCACCAGTCTGGATGTGATTTTGGGGCAGGAAAACAAAGAGGTTTTACAGGCGCTCCAACCCGATTTGTTGATCACGTTTGGCAATTCTTTCCTTTCAAAAAACTTTAAAACCTTTCTTCGGACCAATCAGGTCAGGCAACACTGGCACCTGCGAATTGCCGATGAATTGATTGATCCGTTTCAATCCGTCACGCGGGTATTGCCGGTAGAACCCGACTATTTTTTTCGGCAATTGGTCGAAGACCTCGACCTGCGGCGCTTCCGGAGCGGCGACGAGGAGGATCGGGATGGCACTTACCTGGAAACCTGGCTGACCCAGGAACGCAAGGCCCGCCGATTAGTCAATACCTTTCTGCCCGCTCAGCGTGATTTCAACGAGTTTACCGCCGTGCATGATTTGCTCCATCGGTTGCCGGATCACGGCCAACTGCACCTGGCCAACAGTATGTCGGTGCGGTACGCCAACTACGTGGGTTTGCCTGCCAATCGGGTTGCCGTTTTCTCAAACCGGGGAACCAGTGGCATCGATGGTTGCCTGAGCACGGCCGTGGGGGCGGCTTTGACTACGGATCAATTGGTATTTCTACTCATTGGCGATGTTGCCTTTTTCTACGATCGGAATGCGCTCTGGCATCCACACGTGCCCCGAAATCTACGGATTGTGTTGTTGAACAATCACGGTGGGGGAATCTTCAGGCTCATCGACGGACCAGGCTCACTGCCCGAACGGACGGATTTCTTTGAAACTCCCCACCAGACAAACGCTAAAAACACGGCGGCAGAAGCGGGGTTGAGTTATTTCATTTGTCGCTCCATGTCGGAACTGCAAGGTCAATGGACTGAGTTTGCGGCGGAGTCGGATCAGTCGAAAATTTTAGAGATTGAAACGGATGGTGCCATGAATGAAGCCGTTTTTGCCAAATTCAAGGAACTTGTTGCCGCCGGTTGAAGAATGAAAGTTCAGCGACAATAAGCGGTTGATTGCTTCGCCGCGAGCGAGTCCCCGAGTTGTTGACCCCGACGATAAGCCGCACACGCTTCCGCCTTCTGCCGAACGGCGCGGTACGCCTCGCCGAGGTAATAGTAAATTCGTTCAACGGCGGGATCGAGCCGCTCGGCCTTCTGAAAATCGGCCAGGGCTTCGGAGAATTTGGCCGTTTTAAAATAATAAATGCCCCGGTTTCGCCAAGCCCACGCATTGGTATCATCCAACCGCAGGGAAGATTCAACCGATTGCAACCCAGCCTGCAACTGATTGGTTTCCAGGAGGTAATACCCGCGATTGTTGAGGTAAGTGGCCTGGCCGGGTTTGAGCATAACCGCCCGATTGACCAACTGAAGCGCTTTTTGGTACGCACCTCGTCGGGCCTCGATCAGGCTTAAGTTATTGAGCGCGAAATGTTGATCCGGGTCGATGTCCAGGGCTTGCCTAAAATCGGTTTCGGCCCGGGCAAACTGATTTTCCCTAAAAAAAAGAAAACCCCTGTTCACGTAGGCTTCCGGGTTTTTAGCGTCCAATCGCAAGGCCCGGTCAAACTCAGCCAGGGCCGCCGCGTGATTATTTAGTTGAACGTGTGCAGTTCCCAGGGCGATCAACACGTAAACCGAGTCCCGGTAGGCGGTGGGTAAACGTTGCAGATCCCCTAAACTTTCCCGCCATTTGCCCCGGGCGGCGAGCACCTGCGAGCGGTTGTACCAGGCTTCCCAATACTCATTTTTCAACTGAGTGGCCCGATCAAAATCACTCAGAGCCTGGTCGAGGTCGCCCACCTGACGATACGCCAACCCGCGATTATTGTAGGCATCGATGAAATCATCTTTTTTTTCAATCGCTTCGGAATACAGCCGAATAGCCTCCCGGTAGTCGCCCTGGCGGGAAGAAAAGTTGGCTTTTTGGAAAAACTGCACGGCCTCCTGATCGGTTTGACCACCGCAGGCAAGGAGAAGTAAACCGAGGGAAAGAACGCAGAATGATAGTCGCATGACGAAAAAATGAAAGGTAAGGCGTATTTTTGCCAGCTAAACATGAACCAGACCCGGCGCGGCGTTTTCGCGTTACGCCGGGTCAAACAATCATTCAAAGGTATGCTGAAAGCAGATATGCAAACGGAAAAGGGGACGATGCGCATCGAATTTTACGATGAAGAAACGCCCGTTACCGTCGACAACTTCGCGACACTGGCCCGTAAAGGATTCTACGACGGGATTACGTTTCACCGGGTCATTCCCGATTTTATGGTTCAGGGCGGCGATCCGACGGGGACCGGCGGGGGCGGGCCGGGGTACTCGATTCCCGACGAATTGACGGGCGGTAAGCAGTACCACGATCGCGGGGTGCTGTCGATGGCCCACCGGGGGCCAAATACCGGCGGATCACAATTCTTTATCTGCCACAGCCGTCGAAACACGGCCCATCTCGACGGGAAGCATACTTGTTTTGGCCGCGTGGTGGAGGGCCTCGACGTGATCGACGCTATTCGGCAGGGCGATAAAATACTTAGCGTCACCGTACTTGACGACGAGGCATGAGAGTCATCGGCGATATTCCCAATCCCAATTGCAAAATCACGTTGTACGGCTGGAACGGCAAATACATCGTGAAGATTGAGCAGGGGCCGTTGGAACAAACGTACAAAATCAGCGAAATGGACGTGGCCGGTGAAGACGACGTGCGGGATATGCTCAACGAGACGTTCCTGGAAAAAGTCTTGAAACGCTTTGCGCTCATGCAAACGGACTGGGAAAAGGCGATGGAAGAAGTTGAAGATTAAAGAAACCGTTCACGACACCCTATCAATCAGTCAATTATGTTTTTAAACAACGTTCGGTGTGAGGTAATGGCGGTAGTTGCCCAGCAGATGGACTCGTTCATGGAGGAGTACTCGCGTCCCATCGATACCAACTGGCAACCGGCTGATTTGCTGCCTGACTCATCCAGTTCAGAGTTTTTTTCCGAAGTGAAGCATTTGCAGGAAGGTGCCCGTGAATTGCCTTACGATTTTTTGGCCGTTCTGATTGGGGACACCATCACCGAAGAGGCCCTACCCACCTACGAGGCCTGGCTGATGGATACTCAGGGCATCGATCAGCAGGATTCTCAGGGTTGGACCCGTTGGGTGCGTAGTTGGACTGCCGAAGAAAACCGCCACGGGGATGTTCTCAACCGGTATTTGTATCTGTGTGGCCGGGTGAATATGCGCGCCCTCGAAACCTCGACCCAGCATTTGCTGGCCGAGGGCTTTGCCATCAACACCGACCGCGATCCGTACCGCACGTTTGTTTACACATCTTTTCAGGAACTGGCCACCAATATTTCGCATCGCCGGACGGCCACCCTTGCCAAGCAGTACGGCAATCAGGAACTGGCTAAACTTTGTGGACTGATCGCCGCCGACGAAGCGCGTCACGCCAAAGCGTACCAAGCCTTTGTCAGTCGGATTTACGAAATTGATCCTTCCGAAATGATGGTGGCGTTTGAGTCGATGATGCGTCGGAAAATTGTGATGCCCGCGCACTTGCTGCGCGAAACAGCCGGGGGCGTCAGCCGGACGTTCGCGCACTTTTCCGATGCCGCCCAGCGACTCGGCGTGTACACCACGCGGGATTACGTGGCGATCCTGGACACCTTGCTGGAGGATTGGAAAGTGGGGCACTGCACGGGACTTAACGAAGCCGGCGAAAAAGCCCGCGATTACCTGATGGCTTTACCCGCCCGGATGTTGCGCGTGGCCGAACGCCTAACGATTCCTACCCTGGAGTATCCCTTCAGTTGGATTCGTTGAAGGGGTACTAAAAAAAGGGGGCTGAATTGATTTAGCCCCCTTTTTTTATTGCAACTGTTTAGGATTTTGAAAAAGTCCCTGAAGAAGTCCGACATTCCGTCGGACTTCTTCAGGAGGATGTTCAGACGTAACGTCGGACCTGAAGTTCCGGCCAAGAGGAGTGGGTTTTAGGTGAGACCGTCTTTACGGGAAAATCCTAAACAGCCTCATTTATTGCTTCTCTTCCTCTGCTGCTTCTTCCTCCAGGTACTCCACCACCGTGGGGGGTGGCCGCGCACACGAAAAAAAAAATACCCCAGGGAAAACAAAAATAGTTTTAATTTTTGTCTTTGAGGGGGGCCACCACCGGGGG
>JAJAZB010000205.1 GCA_026785975.1 Cytophagaceae bacterium
ATGCTGTGGGTGCGGTTGGGGTAAATCATCAGGCTGAACAATTTGCCGTTTTTGATGAGTTCATTGATGAGTACCTCGGCGTTTTGGTAGTGTACGTTGTCGTCGCCGGTGCCGTGAATGTAGAGCAGATTGCCCGTCAGGTTCTTCACGTGCGAAATCGGCGAGCCTTTCAGGTAATCGGCGCGGCTTTCAGCGGGCCGGCCCATGTACCGTTCTTCGTAAATGTTGTCGTAAAGCAGCAGGTTGCTGATAGCCGCAATGGCGAGGCCGGTTTGGTACACGTCGGGATACTGCATCAGCGCGTTCAGCGTGGACATTCCGCCGCCGCTCCAACCCCAAATAGCCACGCGGCTGGCGTCGAGGTAGGGGCGGGTTTTCAGAAGTTCCTGCGTGGCCAGGGCCTGGTCGCGGGTGTTGATAATGCCGTTGTTGCGGTAAATGGCCTTGCGCCATTCGCGGCCTTTGGGCGCGGGTGTGCCCCGGTTGTCGAGCGATACGTAGATGTAGCCTTTATCGGCGAGGTTTCCGCTAAACAAAAAATTGTTGGCCACCCCAAACCGGTCGATCACGGTGGCTCCGGCGGGTTCGCCGTAGACGTAAAACACGACGGGGTACTTGCGGGTCGAGTCAAAATCGGTGGGCTTCACCAACCAGCCGTCCATCGTCACGCCTTCGCTGGTTTTTACCTGGAAAAATTCGGTTTTGCTTTTAGCCGTACTGGGTTTGAGGGCCTCGGCGGGTTTGCCGTTGGCGGGTTGGTGGGCGGGTAGGGTGACGAAGCCTTCGGCGGGAAAGGTGTTGGCTGCCGAAAATTCGTGCTTGGCCAGGGTGCCATTGGGCGAAATTTCGTAGTCGTTGGTACCGGCAAAAGGCGCGGGTGTGAGGCGTTCGGCCTGACCTTTGCCGTCGAGCCGGAGGCGGTAGAGGTACTGCTGGGTGGCGTTTTGGGGCGAAGCAGCAAAGTAGGCAAAGCCACTTTTTTCGTCCACGCCGTACATTTTGATAATGTCGAATGGCTCTTTGCTCAGCAGCGTTTCCTGGCCCTCGCGGCTGATGCGGTAGAGTTGCCGCCAGCCGCCTTTTTCGCTCAGCATCAGAAAATCCTTGCTGCCCGCGAGCCAGTACCAGTTAATCATGTCGCTGTTGGGCCACACGCCGCGCACGTCCACCCAGGCGGGGTCGGTTTCAGTCTGGATTTTCCGGGCCAGGCCCGTCGCGCCGTTGACCACGAAGAGGTTACTGGTCTGTTGCTTGCGATCCAATTGCTGAACCAGCAAGTCGCCCGAGCCGGGGATCCAATCCATGCGGGGCAGCAGGTTGAGTTGCGGGTCGCCGGGAATGGAGAGTGGGGTAATCTGCCCGGTGGTTACGTCCACGGTTTTTACCACGCAGGGCGAAAACGGCTCGCCCGCCTTGGGGTACTCCACCGGGATGATGTACGAGTACGTCGAGTCGGTTTGGTTGAGCATCAGGTAATTTTTTACCTTGCGGGCATCGACCTGCCAGAAGGCAATCCGTTTGCTGTCGGGCGACCACCGAAAACCGTCGCGGCAGTCGAGTTCTTCTTCGTACACCCAGTCGAAGGTGCCGTTGATGAGCCGGTCCGTGCCATCGGTGGTGAGTGCCCGGCGCTGCCCGGTTTTGAGGTCTTCAACATAAAGATTCCGCGCTGAAACGTAAGCCGCTTTGTCGCCATCGGGCGAAAGTTTGGCAAACATCAACGAGCTTTCGGGCAAGCCTTTGCCGAGTTGGGTCAGGGTGCCGGTAGTGCCGTTGAGTACCCAATAATCGCCCCGCGTGGCGTAGCGCCACACCTTGCGGGCTTCGGTGTAAATCAGCGTGGTACGACTTTCGGGGAAGTAGTCGAAGGCTTGCACCACGAGCGGATTATCGGCCCCGGCGGGTGTCAATTGGGCTTTCGTGACCAGCGTCGTTTTGGCGCTCGAACGGGCATCAGTCTGCACGATTTCACCCGCCGAAATCTGGTAAAAGGCGTTGCCATCGGGCGTCCAGCGTAGGTGCTGGGCATCGAGGATGGTGAGTGGCTGCCCAAAAGGAAAGGATTGCGGCAAGGCATTGGGTTGGGCCTTGAGAAAAGTAGCCTGAACACTGAAGAACGTACCCAAAAGAAAGGCCACTCGAAACGATAGCTTCATGAAAAATTCGGTTAAGTCGTTTGCAAAGGTAAACAGAACTCTGGCTTTGGCTTTTGCCACCAAGGGTTGCCCCTACGATGCATCAAATCTGAATTTATATTCCATTAAAGTTGTCAACTTTTTTCTATTCAACAGCTTCGTTCGGCTTTTACAGATAATCTTTAAACGAAAAATTGCGTCGTTATGATTCAGGTTTCTGAAGCCTTGTCGATTGTGTTGAGTCACCGCCCGGTGATTGTTACCGAAGAAATACCGCTAATCCAGGCCATTGGTCGGGTTCTGGCGGAACCCGTGTTGGCCGACCGCGATTTTCCACCGTTCGACCGCGTCACGATGGATGGCATCGCGCTGGCGTTTACCGAGGGCTTGCCCGCACCCATTGCGGGGGAGGTGCTACTCATCGAATCCACGCAGTACGCGGGTGAAAAACCTCATCAATTAACACTGGCGGCTAACGCCATCGAGGTGATGACGGGAGCCGTGCTGCCCATCGGTACCCACGCGGTGCTGCGTTACGAAGACCTCGACGTGACCGAACGCGATGGGCAACGTTGGGCGGCCTTGCGCATTTCGCCCGAATCGGGCCAGAACATCCACCGGCGGGGCGAAGACCGGCGCGCGGGTAATTTGCTCCTGCCCGTGGGTACGCGCCTGAGTCCGGCTGAGATTGCGGTGGCGGCCTCGGTGGGCCGGGCTACGTTGCGGGTGCAAACGAATCCTCGCGTCGCGGTCATTTCCACCGGCGACGAACTCGTGGCGGTGCAGGAAACGCCGCAGCCCTACCAAATCCGACGTTCCAACGGCCCCATGCTCGTGGCGGCACTGGCACAGGCGGGCCTCAACGCCGAAGAATTCCACCTGACCGACAACCGGGCCGAGTTGAAAAATCACCTTCACGATTTGCTGGGAAAATACGATGTCCTGTTGCTGAGCGGGGGCGTATCGGCGGGGAAAAAGGATTTTGTGCCCGACGTGCTGGCTGAATTAGGCGTTGAGAAACACCTGCATCAAATCGCCCAGCGACCGGGCAAACCATTCTGGTTTGGGACTAAATCCGGTGGGGGAGCGGCGGTTTTTGCCCTGCCCGGTAATCCGGTTTCTACGTTTTTATGTTATCAAAAATACGTTGTACCCTTCCTGAAAACGGGTAAAAACCAGCCGGAACGCCGCGCCATCCTGACCGAAACCGTGACGTTCAAACCCAACCTGACTTACTTCGTGCCCGTTGCCACGCAGCTTGACGAGCAGGGACGTTTGCTGGCCCGCCCTCTGCGCGGCTCTGGTTCCGGCGATTTTGCTAATCTGCTCGACTGCGACGGCTTTCTGGAATTACCCGCCGGGCCGGATGAATTTGTGGCAGGCGAGGCGTTTGGGTATTTGGGGTTTAGAGTTTAGAGTTGAAAGTTGAGAATTGAAAGTTTTTGCTGTCATCTCTCAATTTTCAACTTTACAATTCTCAACTTTCAACTCTAAACTCTAAACCATGCCTCTCAGTCTCCCCGCTTACGCCCAGGAAGTCCGCCAGGAACTTCAACGAATTCTGACCTACTGGCAAACCTACGCCCCCGACCCGCGCGGCGGCTTTTACGGGCGCGTCGATGCGCAGAATCAACCGGACCCCAACGCCGCCAAAGCCATTGTGCTCAATGCCCGGATTCTCTGGACGTTTTCGATGGCGCATCGGACGCTCAACAAGCCCGAATATCGAAAGCTCGCCGACCGGGCGTTTGTCTACATCCGTGACCATTTTTTTGATCGAAAAAACGGCGGTGTGTACTGGCTGCTCAACGCCGATGGTTCACCAAAAGAAGCCAAAAAGCAACTCTACGGCCATTCGTTTGCGCTGTATGGCCTGGCCGAATACGTGCGAATGAGCCGCTCGACGGAGGCGCTGGCGCTGGCCAAAAAGCTGTATCAAACGATGGAACAACACGCGTTCGACCCCAAGTACGGCGGCTATTTCGAGGCTTTCGCCGCTGACTGGGGACCGACTGACGATTATATTCTGAGCAAGGGTGACGCCCGCAAAAGCATGAACACCAGCCTGCACCTGCTCGAAGCCTACACCAATCTGTGCCGCGTGTGGCCCGATGCGGGGTTGCATCGCCAAACGCGCCGGATGCTCGAAGAAAGTTTTCTGACGCACATTCTCGACCCGGACCAGCGCCGGATGCGGTTGTTTTTCACCGACAACTGGACACCCAAGTCGGGCGATGTTTCCTACGGGCACGATATTGAGGCGTCGTGGCTGCTCTACGAAACCGCTGAAGTGCTGGAGGACAAGGCACTGCTCAAAAAAATGAAGGACGTTTCGTTGAAAATGGCGAATGCAACCCTGGAGGGCCTCAACCCCGACGGGGCACTCACCTACGAATTGAACCCCGAAACCGGTCATAAAAACCAGGAGCGCAGTTGGTGGGTGCTGAGCGAGCAGATGGTGGGCTACCTGAACGCCTACCAACTGAGCGGCAAGCAGCATTTTCTGGAAAAATCGCTGAATAGCTGGGCGTTTGTAAAACAGTATCTGCTCGATCAAAAAGGCGGCGAGTGGTTTATCGGGGTCAATGAAGCCCACCAGCCGCCCGCAAAAGCCGACAAAATCACGGCCTGGAAGTGCCCCTACCACAATGGCCGGGCCTGCGAGGAAGTGATGCGGCGATTGAGGAAAGGCTGAAAATTTTTCCGGAACAGTCCAAACTTCAGAATGGTTAGGGTATCGATTTCACCAAAAAGCCCTCCTCCCGAATATTCGGGATCGGGGGGCTTTTTTTGGTGGCCCGGCTGAAAATGCCGATTTTCGCCCCGAACTATTCCGACACTTCTGACTTTGCGACTTCTTCTCCATACCCACAACCTCCGCCTGCGGCACACGTTTACTATCACCCACGAATCGCGCGACGTGCAACCTACACTCATCGTCGAACTCCGCGACGGGGATTTGCGCGGCTACGGCGAGGCCACCGAAACGCCGTACTACGGGGTCACGCTGGCCAAAATGATGCAGCAACTCGAAGCGGCCCGCCTGCTCATCGAGACCTACGACTTCACGACGCCCGAAGAATTCTACGCGTTTATCGAACCGGAATTGCGCGACGATCATCCCTTCGCGTTGGCCGCGCTCGATATTGCCGCCAACGATTTGTACGGGAAAAAACTCGGCAAGCCACTTTACGAAGTATGGGGCCTGGACCCGTCCAGAAACCCCATCACCGACTACACCATCGGTATCGACACGGTTGAAAAGATGGTGGAGAAAATGAAAGAAATGCCGTTTCCGCTTTACAAAATCAAGTTGGGTACCAAAGATGACATTCGCATCGTGGAAGAGTTGCGCCGCCACACCGAGGCGGTTTTTCGGGTGGACGCCAACACCGCCTGGAGTGTGCAGGAGACGATTTATAACGCAACGGCTTTGCAAAAACTGGGTGTCGAATTTATCGAGCAACCCATGCCCGCTGCCGACTGGGAGGGTATGAAACGGGTTTTTGCCGAATCAGTCCTGCCCATTATTGCCGACGAAAGTTGCATTGTCGAAGCCGACGTAGCCCGGTGCTACGGGTTTTTTCACGGCATCAACATCAAGTTGATGAAGTGCGGCGGCCTAACCCCCGCCCGCCGCATGATTTCCCACGCCCCGCAGTTGGGTTTGAAGGTGATGGTGGGTTGCATGACCGAATCGAACGTGGGTTGCTCCGCCATTGCGCAGTTGCTGCCCTTGCTCGATTACGTCGACATGGACGGCATTCTGCTCGTCGACGACGACCTGGCGACGGGCGTAACGATTGACTACGGAAACGTCATTTATGCCAATGAAAACGGCACAGGTGCGCGTTTGAACCAGGATACTGAGGCCGCGTGATTGGTAGGATTTCAGATTAAATCGACGAATACCCATCCTGTTTATCCTTTAATCCGACGAACCGTGGTGCAGACAACTACCCTGCCGGGGCGTACCGTTCTGGCCGATGGTCAGGAATATATTTGGTTTTCGGGAACCGCCTATCTGGGCATGGGCCACCACCCGGCGTTCCGGCAATTGGTTCTGGAGGGATTGGCCCGGTACGGCACCAACTGGGGGAGTTCGCGGCACAACACGGTTCGTTTGGCGGTGTACGAAGAAGCCGAAGCGGCCCTGGCAAACTTCTGCGGCGCACCGGGTGCGTTGACGGTATCGTCGGGGATGCTGGCCGGGCAAATCGTCGTAAAAGCGTTCTCCGGGTTACCGAACTTTTACGCGCCTGGCGTTCATCCCGCCCTTTGGGGAACCGACTATCAGTCCGCCACCGAACCGCTCGAAACCTGGTGGACTTGTTTGCCCGAGCGCGTTGCGGCTTGCCCATCGGATTCTGTTTTGATCGCTACTGATTCGGTAGGATCACCGCACACGAGCCGGATTCCACTTGAACATCTGAGTGAACTACCTGTGAACAAGGCCATTACCGTCGTCTTGGATGACTCCCACGGGCTGGGCGTTTTTGGCGAGCGGGGCGAAGGCATTTACAAACTTGCCCGACGGATTGTACATTTCAATCACCGGGTTGTCGTGGTCAGTTCGCTCAACAAGGCCCTGGGGGTTCCGGCGGGCGTCATTTTAACCGATGCCGATACCCTGGCGCAAGTGCGGACTTCGCCCTGGTTTGGGGGGAGTTCGCCAGCGGCTCCGGCGGGCCTTTGGGCGTTGCAACACGCCTTCGGGTTGTACCGCGAACAACACCAGAAACTATTAGAAAACACCCAGTTTTTTATCAACGCCTTGGGCGAAACCATCCGACATTTTCAGTGGATGCCCGACTACCCGGCCTTGACCACGACCGCGCCGGGCTTTCATGAATTTTTAATGAAAAATAATATTCTAACTGCCTCATTTCCGTACCCCACGCCCGCTGATGCGCCGATTACGCGGCTGGTGGTGAGTAGCTTGCATACCCGGCAGGATTTGGAGCGAGTGGCGGAAGTGTGCCGTGCCTTTTTTAATATTCTATGAAAAAACTCCTCCTCGCTTTGCTGTTAAATTCCCCGGTTTTAGCCCAAAACGACCCTGCCTTTTCGCTGGAGGCGCTGATGCGCACCCGCTCGGCGCAGTTTGATGCCATTTTGGCCCATCCTGAAATCCACGAAGTTCAGATCATTTACACCCAGATCGACCGGGATCGCCGCAACCGCCCAATGTTCCGCACGTACCGGCACGGGGTAGACGCCAATCGCTACTTCTACCCGGCCAGTACGGTCAAATTGCCTACGGCTTTGCTGGCGTTGGAGAAACTCAACAAGTTGAACATCAAAGGGCTGGACAAATACGCAACGATGAAAACAGGCGCAGCCTACGAACGCCAGACGCCCGTCGAGCGCGATTCGACCGCCGCGAGTGGCTTGCCCAGCGTCGCGCAGTACGTGCGTAAAATCCTGATGGTGAGCGACAACGACGCCCACAATCGCCTCTACGAATTTCTGGGTCAGCAATACCTCAACGAAAGGTTGCATCAGAAGGGATACGCCAACGTCCGCATCGTGCATCGCCTGCAAGTAGGCATGACCCGCGAGCAAAATCGTCGGACCAACCCGGTGAAATTTCTGGGAAAAAATGGAGGCGTCCTGTACGAGCAACCCCTGGTGACGAGCGAAAAGGAGTTCGTCCCCGCCGCACCAATTAAAAAAGGCAAGGGATTTATGCGCGGTGAAACGCTCATCAACGAGCCGTTCGATTTCACCTACAACAACTATTTTGCCCTCGAAGACCAGCACGAAGTCCTGAAAGCGTTGCTTTTTCCCGAAGCGGTACCCGCCAAAAAACGCTTCGACCTCAGTCCCGACGATTACCGGTTTGTGTACAAATACATGAGCCAATACCCCACCGAAAGCACGTCGCCCGTTTATCCGCAACCTGCGTACTGGCCAGCGTATTGTAAGTTCTTATTTTTGGGCAGTGAAAAGACGGCCACGTTGCCCAAAACTTTACGGATATTCAATAAAGTAGGCGATGCCTACGGCTTTCTCCTCGACAATGCCTACGTGGTTGATTTTGAAAAAGGCATTGAATTTATGGTCACCGTCGTCATGCACTGCAACGCCGATGGCATTTACAACGACGACAAGTACGACTACGATTCCGTCGGTTTTCCGTTCATGAAAAACCTCGGTCAACTCCTCTACGATTACGAAGCAAAGCGCGTCCGTGCCCGGAAGCCCGATTTGAGTAAGTTTATTCTTGACTACGACGACAAATAGCACCCAGCTTGAGGTACGCCTCTTTTGGGGAAATTCGGGTTAGGGGCAGTTCACAAATTCCACCAGTACGTCAATTTTACCACCAGCGCGCGGTTTTTCACCGAAAAGTTTTCGGGCAGGTAATTATCCGTGTACACGATGTACAAATCGGAGGCGGGTTTGTAGCGCCATTGCAGGCGGGTATTGAGGTTGACGTTTTTTTGCTGATCGTTGTACTGCATGAAGGCCACGAAAAACAGCGTGTTGGTCAGCGTCACGTCCACGCGTGGGCCAATGAGCCAGAATGCGGTGCGGTTCCAGGGCTGCGGCAGGCGGATGTCGTTGTAGCTCGAACTTAGCAGCAGACTGACGTAGGGCTGGAAACGGTAGCCCACCTCGGTAATCAGGTTGAGGCGCGTGCCGCCCGCGTAGTAGCCACCGTACCGGGTGGAAACGGCGAAGGTAAACGGACTTTGGGGCTTAGAAATGTAGTCGAAACCCGTGGCGTTCCAGCGGTGTTCGGTGCCCCGCGCCAGGGTATCGCGGCCTGAATTGGTCGGGTCGAAGCCCTGCAAAAGCCGCACGTACGTATGCCCTGCCCAAGCGGCGAACGTGCTGCGGTTGCGGAAATTGAAGGTATACAACAGCACGGTTTCGTTGTCGGTCGGGCGAATCGGCGAAGTACTGGTTGGTGAATTGTAGAAGACCGTGTTGACGACCGAAGGGCCGTGGCTGATGAGGGTTTTCGAGGCTTTGGTGTAAAACAGTCGCCCCACCCGTGGAGCCAGCCGCAGGTAGCCCCGGCGCGGCACGTAACCCACCTCGGCGTTATAACTTTTGCCGACGTATTCCATTTGCCCGCCCAGGGTCCATTTCTGATCGCTGTACAGCAAATTGCCCGCGTACACGGCATCATCGCCGGATTTTCCAGGACTGAACGACTTGAGATAGAGTGCCTTACCAGTCCAGTTGTTATTGGAAGAGGCCAAATTGTACTCAAAACCCAGGTTCCGGTTGTAGGCCGAATAACTCGGTTTGCCCACCTCCGGGACGTAATTCATGGACTCTTTGTTGATGAAAATTGCCCCGATGTTGGAACGCGCAAACACCCGCCGCTGGAGCGATACAACGGCAAAATTTTGGGCGGGTAAACCGCTTTCGTCCACCTTGCCGGTCTGCATATCGAGCAGGCCGATGCGCCAGTCTTTGTTGAGTTTGCCACTCAATCGCGCCCCAAACCGGATGGGCACGCCCAGCCCGATGCGCCGCGAGAAAAAAGGTCGGACGGTGCCGTAGCCGAAGTTGGTGAAGAGGTCGCCGTTTTCAAGAAAAAACTGCCGCCGTTCCGGGAAAAACAACTCGAAGCGGTCGAGGTTGGTCACTTGCCGGTCCACTTCAACCTGCGAAAAATCGGGGTTGACGGTTAAATCCAGGTTGAGCGAGGAAGTCACGGCGATTTTGGCGTCGGCCCCAAAATCGCCCCGAAATTCGTTGGGGCGGTTGGCGTCGTAGTTGCGGGTGACACCGCCCAGCGCGTAGGGAATCACCGAGACGTTGACCCCGGCACTCGGCGGGGGCGCATCCCAAACCAGCGTACCCGTGTAGGCCAGCGAGGCCGTCGGAAACTGACGGGGCACGGGCGCCCAGGACGATTTCTCGTTCGCCTTCAGATCCAACCGGCTAAAATTGATTCCCCAGCGGGTAATGCCTTTTTTGTAGCGAATCGTTTTGAAGGGAATAGCCGCCTCAAAAACCCACTTCCCGGCGTCGTTGCGCACGGTCGACGTCCACTTGTTGTCCCAACTTAAATTGGCCGAACCGCCCTCGAAAAGTAGCCCATCCCACTGCGCTCCGGCGGCGTTGGCCCCGAAGGTAAACCCGTTGGTCTGGTCGTCGAAGGGGTCCATGAACAGCAGAAAGTTATCGTTTTTGTTGAAGGAAAAATCCCGCCGCAACGACTCAACCACATTCTTGCCCGGCAGCGCCTGGTAGCACACCGCAATGAGGTACAGGTTGCGGTCGTCGTAGGTCATGCGCACTTCGGTGCGGACGTTGGCCAGGCTGGTATCAACGGGTTGCACCATGAAAAAATTGGCCGCTGTCTCCGCGTCGAGCCAGGCTTTCTCGTCCAACACCCCGTCGATTTTCAGAGTGGAGCTGGCTTTTTGCAAATGGTACTGGTAGGCCTCGTTTTTCTTTTGGGCAAAAACGGGATGAATGAAGAAAAACGGGACAAAAAAGAGAAGATAAATTTTCACCGAATGGAAAATGGTTAGTGGTCTGATTTAGCCTCACCGCGCGGCGGTGAGGCTAACCCAAGTTTAGTGGTTGGTTGATGTAGAAAGCAAAGGTAGGTGCATTTTTACCGGGGGGGGGCAACATTTCCTGAAATATGATGGGCGTTCAACAGCAAGGGTCGGGCTTTTCGGGTTGGTGCGATTAGCTTTGCAGGCTGGCAGTCTTTGCCCTGCCGCTTCCATGCTGTGAATGTAACAATTGCTCCCCTCGCCGAAACCCTGACCCCTTTTCTGAATACCGTAAAGCCCACCCAACTGGCCGTACTGGTCGATGAACATACCCGTCGGCATTGCTACCCGTTGGTAAAGCCGCTTTTGCCGAAACACGCGTTGATTTCAATCAAAAGCGGCGAGGCCGAAAAACACCTCGCCACCTGCGAGCACATCTGGCAAACCCTGACCGATGCGGCGTTCGACCGCCACGCGTTGCTACTCAATCTGGGGGGCGGCGTCATCGGCGACATGGGCGGTTTTTGTGCGGCGACTTACAAACGCGGCATTGCCTTCGCGCAACTACCCACGACGTTGCTGGCGCAGGTCGATGCCAGCGTGGGGGGGAAATTGGGGATTGATTTCAGGGGTTTCAAAAACCACATCGGCGTGTTCCAGGTGCCACAGGCGGTGCTGATCGACCCGGTTTTTTTGCAAACCCTGCCCGCGCGTGAATTGCGTTCGGGGTTTGCCGAAGTCGTCAAGCATTGTCTCATTGCCGACGCCGCCAAGTGGCAGCAAATACGCCGCCGCGACCTGAGCCAACAGGATTGGAGGGATTTAATCCAGCATTCGGTTGGAATCAAACAGCAAATTACGGAAGCCGATCCGACGGAAAAAGGTCGGCGTAAAATCCTCAACTTTGGCCATACCCTGGGCCATGCCATCGAAACGTATTTCCTGAGCGAGCCTAAAAAACGCCTGCTTCACGGCGAGGCCATCGCCCTGGGAATGCTCGCTGAAAGCTACCTCAGCTACCGGCGGGGGAACCTCGACCGCACCGCACTGGGGCAGATCGAGGAGTTTCTGTTCGCGATTTACGGGAAAGTAGCTTTGGCCAAAAGTGACTTTGAAGGCATTATCGCCCTGACCCGGCAGGATAAAAAAAACCGGGGCGGGCAAGTGCGCTTTGCGTTACTCGACGGCCTGGGCCAGTGTACGTACGACGTACCCGTGACCCCGCGCGACATGCGGGCGGCACTGGCGTACTACGTGGGCTAATCGAACACTATGCCGTTTCGGGCGGGGTTACGGGTACGAAGCGGGGAGATGATGCTTTCTGCTGACCAGAAAACGGGGTACACCTCAAGGGGGCGTCCCCCGTTTTTTTTGTCAGGGCGGATTAGGCAATCCGCTTTACAACCGGTAAATAGTTGAGGTTGCGGATTTTGAAGGATAATTTTTAAATTGCCTTCACAATTCTAAACCTCAACGTACAATGAAAAAAGTAGCACGGATTACCGGATTCGCGATCGGGGCCATTTTGTTGGTGGTCTTGGGTGTACTGGGTTACATCAAATTCGCCCTGCCCGATGTGGGGCCTCCTCCCGACCTGAAGGTAGACGCGACACAGGCCCGCCTGGAACGCGGAGAACATCTGGCCATGTACGGGATGGGCTGTCTGCATTGTCATAGCTCGCACGACAAAATGGCTTTTATGCATCCGGCTAACGGGCCATTGGGCGCGGGGCAGGCAGACTTTATTCCTGGGGTAGCAACGCCCAATCTTACGCCAACGGGTATTGGCGATTGGAGTGACGGGGAGTTGTTTCGCGCCATCACCACCGGAGTGAGTAAAGACGGACGGGCCTTGCACCCGGTCATGCCCTACGACAATTTTGGTCAGGCCGACCCGGAGGACATTTACGCCGTGATTGCTTACCTGCGCACGCTCAAATCAGCCGGGCAGGTACAGGCAAAGCCAAGTTTTGACTTTCCATTTTATTTCATCGTCAACACGATGCCCGAGAAGCGAACGCCCGGCAAACGGCCTGATTCCTCGGACACATTGGCTTACGGCCAGTACCTGGTGATGTCGGCGAGTTGCGCGCACTGCCACGTGCAACGGGATGATAAGGGTGCTCCCATACCCGGTACAGAATTTACGGGCGGCATGGCCTTTGAGCAACCCAATGGCACGGTGTGCTATACAGCCAATTTGACGCCCTGCCCGGAGACGGGCCTGGGTAAGTGGACGAAAGCGGATTTCATCAAACGCTTTAAATCCTATGCGGACTACGAGGGAAAACACCTGCCGCTGAAAAACGGCGAGTTTAACACCGAAATGCCCTGGGTGGGTTTCTCTCACCTGAGCGAGGAAGATTTGGGGGCGATGTACACGTACCTGCACAGCCTGAAACCCGTGAAGCACAGCGTGGAGAAGTATCGGAAAGTCGATCCGAAGATGGTGGCGGCGAACTAACGGACGGGATCAAAAAAGAGGGCGCCCCCCCCCAAAGCGGCGCGCGGGTTTTTTTTTTAATTATACGCCCCGGAAGACCTTAAGTTGGGGGAGCTAGC
>JAJAZB010000206.1 GCA_026785975.1 Cytophagaceae bacterium
CCCCCGGGGGGGGGGCGCCCTCCTTATTTTTACCCACCCGCGGCCCCGCCCCCGGTTGGGGTCCCCCCCCTACGCCGTCCAAGAATTAATTCAGTTTTCCTTCAAATACCGTTTTGCCTCGTCAAGAGTCGAGCGGTATTCGGCTATTTTGAGGGCCTGGCGATAGTATTCGCGGGCTTTGGCCGGATCGCCGGTGCGGTGGGCAATCCGCCCCAAACCCGCCCAGGCCATCCCAAAGTAATCCTGCGTGTAACTTTTGCCATCGGGTAGTTTCAAGGCTTTTTGGTAAAGTGCCGCCGCCGCTTTATCGTTTTTCCGAAATTTTTCCTGAATCACTCCGGCCAACACCGTCCCGGCTACGGGGTACACCTTGCCCGGTGCCTGCATCAGCCGTTCGGCAATCGGTTCCGCCTCGGCGTATCCACCCATCAGCACCAGCACCTCGGTGTGGCGGCCCGCGAAGAAAAGATTTTTCGGAAACCTGCTGCTCAGTTCAGTCGAAAAGGCGAGCGCCCGGCCCGGCTGATTTTCGTGTTTGATCAGCACGTGAACCAAATAATACGCCGCCTCGATCCGGGTAAAATTGCCCCGTCGAAAACCCGTTTCCATCTGTTTAAGCCCCAACTGTTTGTTGCCATTGGCGAAAAAAAACATGAATGGTTTCACCGCACCGTGGTCGTTGGGGTATTGCTCCCGGTAGTAGTTGTAGAGTCCCGTCGAAAAGTAAAACTCCGGGTTTTTCTCCACCAGTTTAAAGCCTTTTTTCATGTAGGTGTAGGCTCGTTTGGCCTCACCGACCGTCTGCATAAACTCCCCCGCATCGGACTGTTGCATGGCCAGGTAACTGTGGGCGGCCAGGAGAAAAAAACTCGCTTCGGTATCATGCTGGCCGGTTTTGAGCAATTTTTCACTTAAATCAACGCACTTGTTCAGAGTCGCCGTGTACTGGCTGGCGGCGGTTTTATTGCCGGACAAAGGAAAGTGTTGCCAGTACAGTTGTACCGCCTGCAACAGCGGCAGCACCGGGTGTTGCGCGTACCGGGTTCGGATGCGGGCCAGCAGGGGTTGGGCCTGGGCAAACTCCTGATTATAAATTTTATCGAGACTCTGCAAAATAAGTTGCTGCGTGGCCGGGTCATTTTGCAGTTGGGCCTGGGCCGAAGCAAGTGAAACAAGACTGAAAAGAAGGGCAAACAGCAATTTATTCATGCGTTGAAAAGAACGTTCAGGCTGCGCCTGAGTGCATACAAAAATGGAACTTTACGGTAGAATCGGTACTTTTGCCCAAATAAACCGAGTCAGTTTCCCGGAGGAAATAGTAGCTTATGATGCATTACGAACACTTTATTTTGGACAATGGCCTGCGCGTGTACGTTCACGAGGATCATACCACACCGATGGCCGCCGTCAATATTCTGTACAACGTCGGCTCCCGCGATGAAGAGGAACACCGGACCGGATTCGCCCATTTGTTTGAACACCTGATGTTTGGCGGCTCGCAAAACATCCCCGCTTACGACGAACCGTTGCAAAAAGTGGGGGGCGAAAACAACGCTTTCACCTCGCCCGATCTGACCAACTACTACATCACCCTGCCCGCCGTTAACCTCGAGACGGCCTTCTGGCTCGAAAGCGACCGCATGATGGCACTCTCGTTTGACCCCAACGTGCTCGACGTGCAGCGGAAGGTTGTCGTTGAAGAGTTCAAACAGCGTTACCTCAGTCAGCCCTACGGCGATGTTTGGCTCAAACTGCGTCCGCTGGCTTACCAGGCGCACCCGTACCGCTGGGCACCGATTGGCAAAGAGATTTCGCACATCGAAAACGCTATCCTGGACGACGTTCGTGCTTTTTTCTACAAATTCTATATTCCCAACAATGCCATTCTGGTGGTGGCGGGCCACGTGACCGTCGAGCAGGTGAAGGCGCTGTGCGCTAAATGGTTTGCGCCCATTCCGGCGGGGCAGGCTTACGTCCGCCAATTGCCCATCGAACCAACCCAGACGGTCGCCCGGTTTAGCGAAACTACCGCGCCGGTACCGCTCGATGCGCTCTACAAAGCCTGGCACACGCCCGCCCGGTACGACGCCGACTTTCAACCCATCGAGTTGCTGTCCGACGTGCTGGGCCGGGGGAAATCGTCGCGGTTGTACCAGAAACTGGTTAAGGAAGAACGGATTTTCAATAACCTCAACGCGTACATGACTTCCTCGCTCGATCCGGGGCTTTTCGTCATTCAGGGCAATGTAAATCCGGGCGTGGCCCTCGAAGACGCCGACGCGGCGCTGGGTCAACTCGTGGCGGACTTAGTGCAAAACGGTACCGACGAACCCGAACTCAGCAAGGTGAAAAACCAGGCTGAAGCCACGCTGGTTTTTTCGGAAATCGAATTATTGAACCGGGCCATGAATCTGGCCTTCGCCGCCAACGCGGGCGACGCCGAACTGGTCAATCAGGAATCGGATAAAATCCAGGCCGTCACGACCGACGACGTGCGGCGGGTGGCGCAAAACATCCTGCGCCCCGAGAAATGCTCAACGCTGTACTACCGGGCCGGTTGAAAAATGGTGTCAGAACCAGGATTTGTGAGGGTTTAAAGATTTTGATGGTTGTGCAAAAGGGATATTTGTTTTTTTTACTGAAAAAATGTAAAAAAGGGCGAAAACTCGGTGC
>JAJAZB010000207.1 GCA_026785975.1 Cytophagaceae bacterium
AGGCGGCATTGACTTCCGAGTGGGTCACCTGCACGATGGTCACGCCGTCTTTTTGATTGAGTTCTTTGAATAAAACCATGATCTCCTCCGCCTGATCGGAGTGCAGATTGCCCGTGGGTTCATCAGCAAAAATGACCTTCGGTTCCACAATGAGCGCCCGGGCAATACCCACCAATTGCTGCTGACCACCCGACAACTGGCTGGGAAACAGGTCTTTTTTGGCCACCATGTTGAAGCGGTCGAGGAGTTCGGCCACGCGGCTTTTGCGCTCGTTTCCCGAGGTTCCTTTGTAGAGCAGCGGCGTTTCGATGTTTTCGTACACCGTCAGTTCGTCGATCAGGTGGTAGGCCTGAAACACGAAGCCGATGTGGTTGCGATGCAGTTCGGTGCGCCGCCGCTCACTCAGTTTTTGCACCGGTTCATCCAAAAAGAAGTACTCGCCTTCCGAGGGTTCTTCGAGTAAACCCAGAATGTGCAACAACGTGGATTTGCCCGACCCGGACGGCCCCATGATCGATACAAATTCGCCTTCGGCGATGCGCAGGTTGACATTGCGGAGCACGAAGGTTTTGCCAAACCCAGCCGGGTAATATTTGGAGACATTTTGCAGGTGGAGCATACGGTTATAAAATTTAGAGTGTACTGTTCAATGAGTGTGCCAGCCAACAAAAATGGCCTGATTCGTTGAAATCAGGCCATTTTCAAAATAAGTTTGTCCGACAGCGGACAGTTGCCCGTTCGATTTCGGACACCTGGTTTCAGGAAATTCCCGGCATTTTTTACCGCGCAACGACTTCGACGCGCCGGTTCCGGATTCGCTCCGGGGCGCTGGCACTACGAACAATTGGCCGTAAACCCCCGTGACCCGTCGACTTAATCCGGTTGGCGCTGATGCCCCGCTCCATCAGGTATTGCGCCACGGATTGCGCCCGGCGCTCGGACAACGTCTGGTTGAGACGCGGGTCGCCCACGTAGTCGGTATGCCCGGCAATTTCGACGCGCAGTGCCGGGTACGCTTCCAGAGTTTTGGTCAGGCGGTTGAGTTCGGCAAACGAACTTTCGAGTAGTTCGTAACTACTCACTTCAAACACTACGCTTTTCATAACCAGGGTATCGCCCGATTTCAGGCGCTTAAATAAATCCGTCTCGGCCGGTCCCGGCAACTTCGGCGTGACCGGCGCAGTCGCCGACCAGAGTGGTTTTTTCGCGGCGGGTACGCGGGCTGGAGTGGGTTTAGCCGTTTGGGATAGGTATTTCCCGGCGATGATGTTGCCGGTTGCATCGCGCACATCGGGCAATCGTTTGGCCTCCTCGGGCAGTTGCCAGTAAATCCGCACCTCACCTTCGCGGATGTCGTTGAAATAGTCGATGCGCAGGTCGTAGTATTGCCCGGCGGTCAATGTAGCCCAGCCGGTAAAGGAACTGTTGTCGTGGAGTTGCCACTCATCCATAATCTGCTGACCACCGACCCAGATCCGAACGCCATCGTCGACCTGGGCCATGAACTTGTAACGCCCGGTGGCGGGGGCGAGCAGTTTTCCAGTCCAGCGCACCGAGAAAAACTGCATATCAACGCCCGCTGCCGGTCGGGTGCCGCGCCACACAAAATTGATTTCGGGATCGACCCGCGTCAGTATTTTTTTGTCGAAATCAGTCCCGTTGAAATACTCCGCCCGCAGCCCTTGCTGGGCGATGGCCCGGCTCGTCGTTAAAGCCAGAACGGTGGCGATCATCATCCTGAGCGTCTTCATGCTTCCCCTCGTTTTTCGTTGGCAGAAGGTACAAAGACGCGCGCATTCGCCCAGTCGGTTTTTGGATAAAAGGTGACGATTTGGGGCGGAGGGCGTGGAGGAGTTGGTTTTCTGGTTTTCGCGCCGGTTGGTCAACCCGATGTTAAGGGCACGTCTATTAACTCGATTCTGACCAATCATTTCTACGTTTGGGGTGCAGAAACGGGGTTTTAAAATTCAAAAACCGAGTTTTTAGACGTGCCCTTAAATACTTCTACAACATTCGTTGCCGGATGGCTTCGTACAAAGCCACGCCGTTGGCAACCGACACGTTGAGCGAACCCACCCGGCCCTGAATGGGAATGCTGGCCAGTTCATCGGCCAGGCGAAGAAGTTCATCCGAAATCCCGTCTTCTTCGGACCCTAAAATCAAAGCCGTTGGAAGGGTAAAGTCGATTTCATAAATGGTTTTGCCCACTTTTTCGGTGCAACCAACGACCTGAATGCCCGATTCCTGAAGATACCGCACGGTTTGGGCCAAGCTAACTTCCCGGCAAACGGGCAGAAAATTGAGCGCTCCCGACGAAGTCTTCATAGCGTCCGCATTGATCTGAGCACCCCCTTTCACCGGCACCACAATGGCCTGCACGCCGGTGCATTCGGCGGTGCGGGCAATGGCCCCGAAGTTACGCACGTCGGTTACCCGGTCGAGGAGTAAAATCAGGGGCGTCAGGCCGCGCTCGAACACGTCGGCCACCACGTTTTCCAGTTTGGCGTAGTTGACGGCGGCCACGAACGCAATCACACCCTGGTGGTTTTTGCGGGTCAACCGGTCCAGTTTTTCCGTGGGCACTTTCTGCACCGGGATTCCCCGCAACCGGGCAAATTCTAGTACCTCCAGGTTACCTAATTCGCGTTGCACCAACAGTTTATCAATCTCCTTGCCCGAACGTAAGGTTTCGAGAACGGATTGAATTCCAAACACGAAATCGGCCGGGGAGCGGGCCGGGGCACCCGGCTCCTGAGCCGTATTTCTGTATTCCCGCCGGGTATTTTCCCGCTCCCCGCTGCCTACTGGTCTACCTCTCCATTTCTCCATGCTTCCACGGCGGGGTACCAGATGGGTTGAAACTCCACAAACCGCGAAAGCTCGTAGTGGTCTTCCACAAACTGATTGGCCCTTTTGTTAAAAGTGAAATTAATTTCTGAAAACTGTGAACTGCGCCGGTTGTACACCCACACTTCTTTGTCCTTGCCCCGCTGAATCCGGTTGGGTGGCCCCATGATGATGTACACCATGCCTTTGTCGGTTTTCCAACCTTCTTTGTAGGTGGTAAAAAGCCGGTTGGCCTGTTCCACCCGGCGGTAATACGCCCGGACAGTCCGTTTGGCTGTTTGCTGATTGCCCGAATTCATGGCCAGCCAGTAGCGATCCAACGCCTTTTTAAATTCCTTGTCGCGGGCATTCAACAGGTCAACGTATTCCTGATTGGTGCTCATGTAAATAAGCGGACGGGTGAGTTTATCGGGCCGGGTAACGCGCGGATACCGGTCGTCGACGCTCAACAGCCCGATACCGAACGATTCGGTCGTGTCGCGGACAAAATAATAAAGTCCCTCGCGCGGCAGCGTAAAGGCCGCGTTGGCGCGCACCGTAAACGTCGAATCAGTGTACAGCGCCCGAGTGGGTCGGCGAGGTTCGGTATTGATGGGCGACAAAGCGGCGGCGAATTGGTAGCTGTAATGAAATACCCGGAACGTGGTATCCTTGCCACTCAGTGACCGCAACTGGAGCGTATCGCCGGTTGCCTGGTAATGATGCATCCGGGGAACCAGGCCATTTTTGTCAAATACACTAAAATAGTCGCCCACTTTACCCGACTGGAATCGCACGGGCAGGTCGTGCTGAATCCGGTGCCCGGCGGTTTGGTCGTTGATGTCGGCCAGTACGACCGCCGTGTACAAATCTTTGGTTTGGGGTTTAGGCAAATCAAACCAAACGGTGTACCAACTCCCCTGCCGGAAGAGCGTTTCGCCGGGCTTGAGTGCTACGCCGCCCGACTGCATGACCGCCTTGCTGGCCAACTCGGGCAAGAGGGAGTAATTGATCACGAATTGGGATGGAAACTGGCTCAGGGCCACTTCCCGACCCGGATCGATGCTCAGGTACACGCGCACCGAGGAACCATTGTCGAGAAATTTGCTTTTACAAACCAGCGTTGGGCCTTCCGATCGAAGCGTCGGGGCACTGCCCGAGGAAGGGCCATTCGTCACCGGGCGGCGCGAGGGCGCACAGCCTGTGAGTGCCGCCAGTAACAATATAAAAACGAAAGTATTTTTCATGGCATTAAAAACGGAGTCCGTTTTACTAAACGAAATTTCCGGCCTGAACGCCAAAGTAACGCCACTTTTTTCGCAAAGCCAACCCCGTGGTTCCGTTTTGCGGCCCATTCAGGGCCATTTCTCATGCACCTGTACCTCCACATTCCGTTTTGCCGCCAGGCCTGTCATTACTGCGATTTTCACTTCAGTACCCAACTCGATGGCCGGAAAGCGCTGGTGGATGCCCTGTCGCAGGAGTTGGTTTTGCAGCAAGCCTACCTTTCGCGCCAGCCCCTCGAAACGATTTACCTCGGAGGCGGTACGCCTTCCCTGCTGACGGAAGCCGAATTAGCGCAGTTGATGGAAACCGTTTACCGTCATTTTCCGGTGCAAGCCAACGCCGAAGTCACGCTCGAAGCGAACCCCGATGATTTGACAAATGAAAAATTGATCCAATTCAAAACTCTGGGTGTCAACCGGTTGAGTATCGGTATTCAATCGTTTGACGAAGCAAATTTGCGCCACCTTCACCGAATTCATACGGCCACTGAGGGCGAATCCTCAGTCCGTCGGGCACAGGACGTGGGGATTGAAAACATCAGTATCGATCTGATTTATGCCATTGGTTCGGCACCGGACCACCGGATTTGGGAGCATGATTTGGCAAAAGCCATTTCCCTGGGCGTTCCCCACATTTCGGCCTACTGCCTGACTATCGAGCCGCAAACGGTATTTGGAAACTGGTTGAAACGCAAGAAAATCCAACCCATCGACGACGAATTTGCGGCCCAGCAATTTGAATTATTGACCCAGCATCTATCCGGGGCCGGGTATGAACAGTACGAGATTTCAAATTTTGCCCAGGCTGGTCGGTACAGTCGTCACAACACCAGCTACTGGCAGCAGGAGCCATACCTGGGCATCGGCCCCAGCGCCCATTCCTTCGACGGGCTGACCACGCGGCAGTACAACGTGAGCAACAACGCCCGTTACGTAGCCGCTATCGAACGCGGTGAGATTCCCTGCGAAACCGAACATTTGACCGAGCGCAACCGCGTCAATGAATACCTGCTAATCAGCCTCCGAACGCAGTGGGGCTGCAATCTGAGCAAGTTGAAGGCTATTTCGCAGGAAGGCCATGCCCTCATTCATTCATTCACTCCTTCGCTCATCGAAAGTGGCTGGCTCTTCCGCGACGGGGATACGCTACGCCTGACGACCCCCGGAAAACTCTTCGCCGACCGCGTGGCAGCGGAGTTGTTCTGGGTTTGAGGGTAGATTTGACAACTTTTTGAAAGTTGTCAAATCTCAACGGCGGCGCGGCGGATCAAAAATACCGATTGGTTGCTTTGACAGGCAGGTCTGGCGCTTACTTCGCCCCCTTCAATTTCTCCAACAACCAGTTGTTCATCAACTCCCGCTGTTCGGCGAAACTCCAGTGGCCGGTTTCCGGGGCGAGAAACAACTCTTTCTTCGCCGGGATCACGTTGTAGGCGGCGTACATCGAAGTAGGCGGGCAGGTTTCATCGTTGAAACCCCAGGAGTAAAAACCCGGCACTTTGACCAACCGGGCAAAATTGACGACGTCGTAATAACCGGCGGTTTTGATTTTATCTTCTTTCTTATTGAAAGTCAGGTTGTTACCGGCAAACAAATGGGGCCAACCGCCCGCCCGTTGAGGTAACCCGTTACGTCGCAAAGGGCCGGGTAAAACGCGCCCAACCACTTCACCCGGCTGTCGAGTCCGGCGGTCACGATGGATAACGCCCCGCCCTGGCTCCCGCCCGTCACGGCCAGGTTTTGCCCGTCGAACTGGGGCAGGCCCGTCAGGAAATCGTTGGCCCGCAGGCAGCCGAGGTACACGCGCTTGTAATAGTACCGGTCGCGGTCGTCGAGGTTGAATTGCGGATAGCCCGCCAGCGGCCCGGCGTTGAGGTTGGCGTACACGTCGGGTTCCAGATTGACCGGAACCCCGTGAATGCCGATTTCCAGCGTGATGATTCCCGCCGAAGCCGTCGCCACATCCCCCGCGTAAGGGCGGATACCCGCGCCGGGGACTTTCAGCAAGGCCGGATATTTGCCTTCTTTTTTCGGAACGCACAGCATCCCGTACAGCCGGGCGTTGCCAATATTTTGCAGGTTGAGGTGGTACACATTCACGGTTTCGGTGCAACGCTCCGGGATGAGCGTCAGGCGGGCATCAAGCGGAACTTTGGCCAAATCACTTTTGGCATTGTCCCAAAACGTTTGAAAGTCAGTCGGATTAGCGACGGTCGGTTCAATTTTGGCAGGGTCGAAACCGGCAGTAGCCAAGCCCCGGTATTTTTTTCCGTTTACTTCGGCAACGGCTACGCAGCGCAGAAAGCCCGGAGTTTTCAAGGTACCCGCCTCGACGGTGTACGTGCCACCGGGCAGCGTCAGGGAGTCTTTTTTGGTCGGTTCCAACTTTTCCAGCCCAACTTCATAACGGATTTTTACGCCCTTAACCGGGTTTCCGTACTGCAACACGGTCACGGCAAACCGGGCCGGTTCGCCGGTTTTGTACGTCCAGTTGGTGTGGTCGGGCGCCACAATTACTTTGACAATCTGCTCGGTGGGTTGGGCGAGGACCGGGGCGGTGAGGAACGCTGGAAAGAGAAGTAAGAAGAGTTTTTTCATCGTAAAACACAGGTGATGGTCAGTTGGTAAGTTAGCAAACTAACGAAGACGGATGAAGAAACTACTTACTCACGTTTTGTTTTGCAGGGTTCATTTTCGTTGAAAACCAAACGCCCAACCCGAGTACTCGGGTTGGGCGTTTGGTTTTTGTCTGAATTTGTCTAAACCAGGATTTACAGGATTTTATGATTTACAGGATTGACTGGAAAATAAAGATGTTTTGTCATTCCGAGGCACGAGGGACCTTGCTGGGTAGCGAATACAAGGTCCCTCCTATCGTCGGGATGACAAAAAAAGTTTATAAAAAAGGTTTGAAAAGTAGTCCTGCATCCAAAAAATCGTAATCCTGAACATCCTCGATGATTGAATTCTGGATTTTTTTATCCTGAAAAT
>JAJAZB010000208.1 GCA_026785975.1 Cytophagaceae bacterium
GGCCCGAGGAGCAGCGGGCCGTTTTGAAACTCACTCCCGCCGAACAGCAACACCTCGTGGCGACAGACCCGGTTACCTTTTCACCAATTCCCGGTGCCTGGGGCCAAAAGGGCTGGACCTTCGTGCAGTTTGACAACCTGGAGCAGGAATCCTTTCAGCAAGTGTTGCTGGCCGCCTGGCGGCAGGTCGCGCCAACCCGGCTGGTGGTAGCGTATGGCCAACCTGGATGAATGGACTGGTTTTGTAAAACCGAGACATTCGCTTTTGACGCCCGATTTGGTGGTCATCCTGCATTTTATCTACCTTGCCAAACCGTTTCACCAAACCAGCAAGATTACATTTAACCGTGCAAAATTCTACTTCATCCGCCAGTACAAATCAGTCCATGCCAGCGGACGTAAAGGCCGTCGAAATTGATCGTCGGAGCAACCTGTCGTACGACGAATTTGTGCGCGACTACCTGATGCCGCGAAAACCCGTCGTGATTACCGACGCCACCGCCGAATGGAAAGCTGCGTCCTGGACGCCCGAGTGGTTTCGGGAACACTACCCCGGCAAAAAACTGCTAACCGATCAGGGCGAGATGGTCATGGAGGATTTCATCGACGCCATCACGACCAATGGCGATGAGCCGGGGCCGTTTTTGCGCGAACAACCCCTTGCCGACGTGTTTCCCGACCTGGTGGATCACGTGCAACCGACGCCGAAATACGCCTTGCCCAATTGGCTGGGCGGAAATTATCTCCTGGGCCGGGTTACCCAACGCCTCAATCGGGAGTCGCAAGTCGAGGTGAATTTTTGCGGAAAACGGATTTTCCCCTACCTGCACATCGACGATTTGCACGTTCACGCGTTCATCAATCAACTCTACGGCGACAAGAATTTAGTGGTATTTCCACCCGATCAGGAACGTTTTCTGTACCGCAAAGGCAATCAGCGTTTTTCGGAAATTCCCGATGTCGACCAGCCTGACCTCGAACGCTTTCCGTTGTTCGCGCAGGCCCGGCCCACGCGCATGGTGCTGCACGCCGGAGAAAGTGTTTTTATGCCCTGCGGCTGGTGGCACACGACGCGGGTGCCGGGGGCTTCGCTGTCGACGGTGTTCAGCATCGCCAATGCCTCCAATTGGTCGGACCTGGTGGGTGACGTGGAAAACGAACTGAGCCATCGCCCCAAATTAGCTTCGATGTACAGCCTGTTTTTGCGCGGCACCGGGTTTGTTAAATCGCTGGGAAGGTGATAAACCCACAATTCGTTTGTATCGTAGGGGCAACCCTTGCGGTTGCCCCTACAATCTTTGAAAACAGCGCTCACCTCCACATTTCGATGAATTTCCGCAATACCTTTTTCCTGTTTCTGCTGCTTTTTACCACCGTTGCAGCAACTCAGGCCCAGAGCCGCAACGACGCGTTTATTTTCGGCGATGCCCTGCCCGACGCGCCCGAACTGGCTCCGCGCGGTAAGTTTGGGGTCGGCGTTCGCACCCTGACACTGACGCACCCGGCCCAACTGGATGTCCTGCATTCCAAAGACGGCAAAGACCCGTTGTACGACCGACCGCTCACGGTCGAGATTTGGTATCCCGCCCGCATCCCGGCGGGCAAGCCGGAGGTGGTCGAATACGAGCAGGTACTGGGTTCGTCCAACGACCCCAAACGGCCGCTGATTCCGTTTACGTTTCCGGGTCGGGCCTTGCGCGAGGCCGAACCCGATCCCGGCGAGGGCGCGTATCCGCTGGTCATCGTGTCGCACGGGTACCTGGGGTCGCGGCTATTGTTCACGTATTTGACTGAAAATCTGGCTTCTAAAGGTTACGTCGTGGTGTCGATCGACCACACTGAATCCACCTTTCGCGACGCGGCGGGCTTTCCCAGCACCTTGCTCAATCGCGCGCTCGACGATTTATTCGTGCTGAACGAAATGGCCCGCCTGAGCAAATCCAGCAAAAGTTTTCTGGCCGGACTACTCAACGCCGACAATACCGCGCTGATTGGCTACTCGATGGGTGGCTACGGGGCGCTCAACGCCGCCGGTGCGGGGTACAGCGCCGGGGCCGCGAAGTTTTTTACGCAAATTGCCAATGGCAGCACCGCCCTGCAAACCCGCACCAGTAGCGCACCCGAGTTTAAAGACTCGGTCGATCCGCGCATCAAAGCGGTTGTGGCGTTTGCGCCCTGGGGCATGGAACGGGGCGTTTGGGATGCGCAGGGCCTGACGGGTCTCACCAAACCCACACTGTTCGTGGCCGGGAGCAAGGACGATATTTCGGGCTACGAAAAAGGCACTAAAGCCATTTACGACGGGGCCGTCAACGCCGACCGCTACCTGCTGACGTACCTCAACGCCCGCCACAACGTCGCCCCGAACCCGCCCCCGGCGGAGGCCCTGAAACCGGGCCTGCACCTCGACGAATACCTACGCTACGCCGAACCGGCCTGGAACGAACGCCGGATCAACAACATCAATCAGCATTTCGTGACCGCTTTTTTAGGAATGCACCTCAAAGGACTTGACTACGGGAAATATTTCGACCTGAAAGAAAGTGCCAACGATGGGCCGTGGACGGGTTTCAAACCCCGCACGTCGGTGGGATTGGAAATGCGGCACGCAAAGCCATAAATTTGTTTGAAGCAAAACAAAATGAGGAAGTCATGGAAAACAACATCGAACGAAGACATTTTCTAAAATCATTGCTCGCGGTTCCAGCCTTGACCTCGGGCGACTTGCTGGGCGTAGCGCCGGAAGAAAATCCGGGGCGCAGCCACCTGAAAACCAGCCTCAACGCCTTTTCTTTCAATGAGCCGTTGCGCGCGGGTACCATGACCCTCGACGATTTGCTGGACTACTGCGCCCAGTACAATTTTGACGCCGTCGATATCACCGGATATTACTTCCCCAAGTATCCGCAGGTTCCCACCGACGAGTACATTTATCACATCAAGCGCAAGGCGCATTTGCTGGGTTTGGGCATCAGTGGCACCGGAATTCGGAATGATTTCACCAACCCGGACGCCAGCAAGCGAAAACAAGACATTCAACTCACCAAAAACTGGATTGAGTGCGCCGCCAAACTGGGTGCGCCCGTGCTGAGAATCTTCGCGGGTACCCTGATTCCCAAGGAGTATACCTGGCAGCAAATTGCCGAGTGGATGGTCAGCGACATCCGGGAATGCGTGGCGTATGGGCAAAAACACGGGGTAATCGTGGCCATTCAGAACCACAACGATTTTATCAAAACCGCCGGTGAAGCCATCAAACTCATCAAAATGGTGGACCGGGAATGGTTCGGTTTGATCCTCGACACGGGGAGTTATCGGCAGGGCGATCCGTACGAGCAAATCGCCAAAACCGCGCCCTACGCCGTAAACTGGCAGGTAAAAGAGAACATCTTCGTGGAAGGCAAAGAACAAAAAACCGACCTTGGCAAACTTTTCAAAGTCATCAAAGCCTCGGGCTACCGGGGGTACTTGCCCCTTGAAACGCTCGGCAAAGGCGACCCGAAAGAAAAAGCAGCCCGGTTCATCGAAGAGGTCAGAAGTGCGATGGGGGCCTGAGTGACCCGGAAGCTTATTTTGTCTGTTGGGCCATCGCCCAGGTGCCCGTGGCGGCCCCGGCACCGGCCCGCCGGGTTGCCGTCAGTTGGCGGGGTTGGCGCGTGCCTTCCAACGATACTTCGTCTCCGGGGCTGGGGTGGGTGTGCGTGGGTTTGAACTGATTTAGCTGA
>JAJAZB010000209.1 GCA_026785975.1 Cytophagaceae bacterium
ACGTTACCCTGCAGGAAGACGCCGCGTCGCTGAGTGAAGTGGTCGTTACGGTGTATTCGACCCAGCAAAAGAAGAACATCACCGGGGCCGTTTCGGTTGTGAAAACGAAGGATTTGCTCTCGGTTCCGGCGGCCAGTTTTACCCAGCAACTCGAAGGCCGGGCGGCGGGGGTTACGGTGGGCACGTCGGGTGAGCCGGGCGCGGGCGTATCGGTGCGGATCCGGGGGATCAGTTCGTTTGGCAACAACGACCCGCTGATTATTATCGACGGTACACCCCTCAAAGGCGAGTTTCTGAACGGCGTTAACCCCAATGACATCGAGTCCATTCAGATTCTGAAAGACGCCTCGGCAGCGTCTATTTACGGATCGCGCGCGGGCAACGGAGTGATTATCATTACCACCAAGCGGGGGGTAAAAGGCCAGACCAAAGTGACCTACGATAGCTACTACGGCCTGCAAAGCGATGCCTCCCGGCACGTCCGAATGCTAAACCCCACCGAATTTGCCGATCTGCTCTTCCAGAGTTATCAGAACGTGGGCCAAACCCCGCCTTCTACGCTTTTCGGCACCGGCAAGACCCCGCGCCTGCCCGATTACATCGTGCCCGCCGGTGCAATGGAGGGCGATCCGCGCGTCAACCCAACCAATTACAGCACGGACATCGACGATCCCAATTACAACATCTCTAAGTTTATTATTACCAAAGCCAACAAGGAGGGCACTGATTGGCAGCGCGAAATCTTCCGCGTCGCGCCGATACAAAGCCATAACCTGAGTATAACCGGGGGTACGGACAAATCGCGTTTCGCCGTAACGGGTAGCTTTTTCGACCAGAAAGGCATCTTAAAAGAAACGTTCTTCCAGCGATACTCACTCCGGGCCAACTCTGAATTTGAAGTGAAAAAGAACATCCGAATTGGCGAAAACTTCCAGTTCAATTACATCAACGAGTTCAAAACCCCTGGTGGCAACCAACGTGAAAGCAGCGTATTCACCAAAGCGATGCAGCACCACACCATTGTTCCCCTCTACGATATCAACGGGGGCTATTCATCGAACAAAGCACCGGGTATCGGAACGGGGGAAAGTCCCACCGCGCAGATCTTGCGGGAAAAGGATAACAAGAACTTTTACACGCAGATTCTCGGCAACGTATACGCCGAAGCGACAATTCTGAAAAACTTCACTGCGCGCAGTCAGTTCAACCTGCAGTACAACACCGGCTGGAACCGCTACTACACCTACCGGCGCTACGAAGTATCCGAGCCAAACGCCTCGAACAGCTACGGCGAATCGTCCAACTACGGGCTGACCTGGACCTGGACGAATACCCTGACGTACGCCCGCAATTTTGGGCAGCACAACGTTAAAGCCTACATCGGTTCCGAAGCCAGTAAAAGCACGCGTCGGGGCTTGAATGCCTCCCGAAACAATTATTTTATCGACGACCCGGACTACCGCGCCCTGGATCGGGGCGAAAAAAACCAGACCAATGGGGGGGGCGGAGGAAACAGTTCGCTGTATTCGCTTTTTGCCCGGGCCGAATACGGGTACGCCGATAAATACCTGCTGAGCGCGACGGTTCGCCGTGACGGATCCTCCCGCATTGGCTACAACCGGCCCTACGGTACTTTCCCCGCCGTGAGCGCGGGCTGGCGGGTTTCCAAAGAATCGTTTATGCAGGGTCTGGGCTGGCTGACTGACCTGAAAGTACGGCTGGGCTGGGGCCAAACGGGAAATCAGGAAATCGACGCCGCCAACTCGTACAGCTTTTACGGGGGTAGCATTGGCGGTTCTTCGTACGATGTGTCGGGTACCAGCAACAGTGTGACGACGGGTTACGCCATCGCCCGGTACGGTAACCCGGACACGAAATGGGAAACTACGTCGTCGACCAACTTAGGGATTGATGCTTCGTTTCTCAATGGTAAAATCGACATGGTTCTGGACGTCTACAAGCGCCGGACCACCGACTTGCTTTACACCCTTCCCCTACCGGCAACGGCGGGGCTGGGTGCGCCTCCGGCCATTAATATTGGCGACATGGAAAACAAGGGGATCGACTTCAGTGTCAATTACCGGGGCAACCTGGGCAGTGATTTACGCTTCGACATGGGGCTGAATCTGTCGCATTATTCCAATAAGATTATTCGGGTGGGCGAAAGCGACGACGCCTTCTTCTCGGATGCATACGTGCGGTACGGCCCCATCACCAGGGGAGCGGTCGGGCAACCCATCAGCTCGTACTACGGGTACGTCGTGCAGGGTATTTTCCAGAATGAAGCCGAAGTCAAGGCCGCCGCTACCCAGGCGGGCATCGATAAAGACCGCTCCGATCCATTCAAAACCTACGACACGCCAACGGGTCCGGTGCGGGGGCAGGGCATCGGCCGTTTCCGCTTTAGCGACATCAACGCGGATGGGGTTATCGACGATAAAGATCAAACCTTTATCGGTAGCCCACACCCCAAACTCGTTTACGGGTTGAACCTGAGTATGGCCTACAAAGCCTTTGACCTGACGGCGTTTTTCCAGGGGAGTTACGGCAATGAACTTTATATGTACAACCGCTGGTGGACCGATTTCAACTCGTTTCAGGTGAACCGCAGCGCCCAGATGCTCTACGAATCGTGGCGTCCCGACCGGCCCAACGCCCGGTTGCCCCTGCTCGACAACCGCGATTCGTTTGCCAACGGCTACGCCAACTCGTACTACGTGCAAAACGGATCGTACCTGCGGGCCAAGAGCGTCATTCTGGGCTACCGGTTGCCCAATGCACTCGTCAACAAAATCGGCGTTGACAATGCCCGCGTGTACATCCAGGGGCAGAATCTGTTTACCATCACGAAATACGAAGGGATGGATCCGGCGATTCTGCAAAACAGCAATGCCGGCGAC
>JAJAZB010000210.1 GCA_026785975.1 Cytophagaceae bacterium
GAGTAAGGAATATAAAGAACTCGAGCGGGTTGTGGTGCAGTACCGGGCCTATGAAAATTTACTGGCCAACATCAGTTCAGCGAAACAACTGCTTTCGACGGAAAAAGACGAAGATTTCCGTGAAATGGCTAAGGCTGAATTGGACGAGTTGATGCCCCGGAAAGAAGAATTGGAAACGGCGTTGAAAGAATTACTCATTCCCAAAGACCCCAACGATTCACGCAATTGCATTCTCGAAGTCCGGGGGGGCACCGGCGGCGACGAGGCCGCTATTTTTGCGGGTGATTTGTTTCGGATGTACCAGCGTTTCGCCGAAAAACAGGGCTGGAGTTTTCAGGTTGTCGACCACACCGAAGGCTCGGCGGGTGGGTACAAAGAAATTATTGCCAACGTATCGGGCGACGACGTGTACGGCAAGTTGAAATTTGAATCGGGCGTACACCGGGTGCAGCGCGTACCCGCTACCGAGTCGCAGGGGCGCATTCACACCTCGGCGGCCTCGGTGGCCGTGCTACTCGAAGCGGACGAAGTCGACGTACAAATTAATATGAACGACGTTCGCAAAGACACGTTTTGCTCCTCAGGCGCGGGCGGGCAGTCGGTCAACACCACGTACTCGGCCGTGCGGGTTACCCACATTCCGAGCGGGTTGGTGGTGCAGTGCCAGGACGAACGTTCGCAGCTCAAAAACTTTGAAAAGGCCATGACCGTGTTGCGGTCGCGGCTGTACGAAATGGAGTTGGAAAAACAGAACGCAGAGATTTCGGGTGTCCGCAAACTCATGGTGGGGAGCGGCGACCGTTCCGACAAAATCCGCACCTACAATTACCCCCAAAGCCGCGTGACCGACCACCGGATCAACCACACGGTGTACAACCTGCCCGCCGTCATGGATGGCGACATCAACGATTTTATCGAAAAACTCCGCATCGCCGAAACCGCCGAACGAATGCAGGAAGGTACCGCCGCGTAACCGGTAGCGACGGGCTTTTTAGCCCGCCGACCTGGGTTAGCATCAAATTTGCTCCGGCTTTTCCGCGTTCTTCTGGCAGATTATTCAACCTCCACCGCATGAACCTGCTTGTTTGCCTACCACTGCTGCTGGTATCGGCCCAATTGCTGGCCCAGCAAGGCCCCGAAAACCTCGGCGACGCCGTCAATTCCGAATTTACCGAACTCAATCCGGTGATTTCGCCGGATGGCAAAATGCTCTATTTCAGCCGGGTAAGTCACCCCCAGAATACCCTCGCCAAAAAAGGAAGTCAGGACGTTTGGTTCTCCGAAAATCAGGGTGGCTACTGGACCAACGCCCGACGGATGCCCGCGCCCGTCAATCGCGAAGAACACAATGCACTCTACAGCATCACCCCCGACGGCAATACCATCCTGACGCACTGGGTCACGCACGACGGCGGCGATTTGAGCATCCGGGGATTTGCCATCATTAAAAAATCGGGTATTGGCTGGGGGCAACCCCAGAAACTGGATATTCCGGGGCTTGAGAACATGAGCCGGGGCATTTACGAAACCGCTTGTCTGGCCAACGATGGCAAAACGCTCCTGATGGCTTTCAGCACCAAAAAAGGCAGCAACGAGGACGATCTCTACGTGAGCATTCAGGACAAAGCGGGCAAATGGCCGAAGCCCACCGGGTTGGGCGGGGACATCAACACAGGCAAATTTACCGAGACAACGCCCTTCCTGGCCTCCGACGGCGTGACGCTCTATTTTTCGAGCAACCGCGATGGT
The DNA here is from genome assembly GCA_026785975.1 of Cytophagaceae bacterium. GTDB lineage: Bacteria > Bacteroidota > Bacteroidia > Cytophagales > Spirosomataceae > JAJAZB01. The sequence continues at coordinate 1,750 of JAJAZB010000210.1, forward strand.
GGCCTGGGCAGCAACGACATTTACGTGACCCGCCGCATGGACAACAACTGGCAAAAATGGACGCGGCCCATCAACGTAGGCCCACCTATCAACACGCCCGAATACGATGCGTATTATTCCGTGGCCGCTTCCGGCGATTTTGCCTACCTGGTTACGTACAAAGGCGGCAAAGGCAAGGCCGACGTCGTTCGGCTCAAGCTGAAAACCGAGCCTCCCGCCCCGGCCACCCAAGCGCCGCCGACTGTGGCCCAAACCCTGGAAAAACCAAAACCGGCCCCGGACGTGGCTCCGGTGGCCCCCAAGCCCGACAACAAGCAAAGCAATCCCGTCGTGTTGGTGACGGGTAAGCTTTTGGATCCCAAAACCAAAAAAGTACCCGCCAACGCCCGGATTATTTACGAAAGCCTCCCCGACGGGGCCGAACTGGGTGTGGCCACGCCCGATCCGGTCACGGGCGAGTATAAAATTGTGCTGCCTTACGGCAAAAAATACGGCATCACGGCGCAGGTACCGGGCTACGTGGCCCCCTCGCAAAACCTCGACCTGACCAACAGCAAAGGCGCGGGCTATCTCGAACTCCCCGACCGTAACATCAACCTTGTGCCCATCGAGGCCGGGCAAACGGTGAAGCTGAACAACATTTTCTTTGAAACCGGGAAGTCGGAGTTGCAGGCCGAATCGTTTCCTGAACTCAACCGCGTCGTTGAACTGATGAGTGCCAACCCGAAACTAATTATCGAAATTGATGGCCACACTGACAACGTCGGCACGGATGAAAACAACCTGAAACTCTCGCAGGATCGCGCCGCTTCGGTCAAGAATTATCTGTTTTCCAAAAACCTGAAGCCCGACCGCGTAACGTCCAAAGGCTTCGGTGAAAGCAAACCCGTGGCCACCAACGATACCGACGACGGTCGGCAGTTGAATCGGAGGGTGGAGTTTATGATACTCAGGAATTGAAAGTTGAGAGTTGAAAGTTGAAAGTGTTGCTCATTTTCAACTTTCAATTTAAAAAAACAAAACCCCCGGCAAAACCGAGGGTTTGTTTTTTTACCCCTGACCACCAAGTCAGTGCATCCATTATTTTTAAAAACTCATCCCAACCTTCAGCGCCAACCGATTGTAGTTGTACACGTTGCGAATCGTATTCCCTGCATTGAACTGCGTGAGCACGTCCGCGTATTGGTATTTATAGCCAATGCTCAAAATAAGCGCCGTATCGTTGCCCGTGGCGATGCGCACCCCCAACGCCGGATTGACGTGTAATCCACCCGAAAGATTGACATCAGCCCCAACTATTTCTGGGCGGCGAGTCAGCCGGGCCAACCCGTAGCCCACGTCGAGGGCGTAGTGCGGGCTTACCCGCCCTCTGCTCATGTCGCCGCGCAGACCCACCGAAACCGGAATTATCGCGTTGCGTGCGTACCAATCGACACCGACTGTTGCGCCGACAATCAATCCCCGGCTGAACCGGTATCCGTTGAAGGTATTGGCGGTAAAACTACTTCGGCTGTACACCACTGACCGATCGAAGGGGTAGGCCACTCTACCCAGCAATGTACCCAGTTCGGTGTGGTTGTAAAACCCTTTTTTGACCGTTAACTGTCGGGGCAATCGATCCTGCGCCAAACTCAGTAGCGGACTACTCAGCAGTGCGAAAAAGAGAATTTTTTTCATCGGAAACGATTGAAATGCCCTACGCATCGGGCCGTTTTACCGGGATGACGCTCAATAATTTCAAGGCTTTCGGGTCGCTGTAATCGTACTGGTAGAAACCGTCCTTGCCAATGAGCAGCAAGGTGCCGTTGAGCGGAATCACGTCGTAAGCATTTATGTTTTTGAAATGCTGCAACTGGCTCAACGACAGCGGCTCGGCGGCATTGAAGGTTTTCAGGCCGTTGTCGCAGACAAACAGGGTTTTCCCGTCGATACCCAGGCCGTACGGTTTTTCCATGGGGTACGACTTCAACAGTTTGGGTGCCCGCAAATTTTTCAGATCGACCACGTCGAGTTGGCTCGTGCCTCCGCCGCAGAGATTTCCCGCCTGGAGCGTCACGTAGGCGTAATCCCCATCGACCACTACCGGATCGCAGCGCATGGCGTGCTGGAAGGTGGAAAGCCGGATGGGTTGCGCCGGATTGGAGTTGTCGTAAATGTGCATCCCCGTGGTTGAGCCGATGAACAGATTTTTGCCGTAGGGGAAAATCGTCTCGATGCCCCAACCCAAATTGACCGTCGCGCTCTTGGTCGGATTACCGGGTTGGCCAACGTCGAAGAGTTCCATGTTGCTGTTGGTCACGGCGTACAAGTACTTGTCGTAGAGCGCAAAGCGGGCCATCGAACCCCCGGTGCCCGTACCAGCGTTTGGGTTGGCACTACTCGGCCCGGCGGCAAAGCCCCGGTCCGCCACCGAATTTTGGAGCGTAGTCCTACCGCCCCAGCCACCACTCCAGCCACCATTGCTGTTTTCGCAATCCGTATCGCGTACTTCGGTCACAGTTTCCCAGCGGGTATCCACCACCTGCTGCCGGAACTGGTCGAACTGCCAGTGCAGCCCATCGACCGACCCACTCGGAAATGCGTTTTCCACCCTCTTCAACAGCCGGGCATTGAGCGGGTCGCTGATGTCGAAAGCCAGCAAGTCGATGTAGCTATCGGCGTAGAGCACGTTGCCCCGCACGGCCATGTCGGTATTACCGGGAATGGCCAAAAACGAAACCTCACGCGGAGCCGAGGGATTGGCGTTGTCGATGAGGTGAATACCTTTTTTCAACTCATTGATAAACAGGTAAGTACCCCGAACGTAAAGTTTGCCCGGTTTTTCCATCACCTGCGCGTCCAGGGTTTTGATCCCGCTGCGCAGGTCGGCTGAGCTGATGAAAAATTGCCGTTGGGTGCGGTACGTGACCGTCTGCTGGCAGTTGTCGCGGCAACCCACCAGCCCAAAGGCCAGGAGTGCGGCGAGAAAACGGAAGCGGTAAAGGGTTTGCATGGGAGTTGAAGGGAATATTTGCATGGGAGTTGAAGGGAATAAGTGAAACAATGAGTGAATGAAAGAATGAGTGAATGACTGAATGGGGGAATCAGTGGTTGAGCGAATGCTTTTTTATTCATTCACTCATTCAAAATTGGTTTAAGGCTCGCCGACCCGTCCGGCGAACAACACGGTATTAGAATTTTTTTCACTGATGAAAAACAGGAACGGGCGGTTGAGAACGATGCTCCGGGGCACCGGCCCAGCGGAAGTAACATCGATGGAAATTCCCGTCACGGCGGCGGCTTCCGAGCCTTTTTCGTCGGTTTTGATGTACGCCTTTTGCTTGACGAGGCTCACAAATAAGTCGCGCTGCTTGCGGATGCGCGTCAAATCCGCTACCCGCTCGATGAAGGCATCCCGGATGCCCATCGCCTGCAACGTGGCGTTGAGCGTGGCCTCGTATTCAAACTCGAACCGGGGCAGGCCAACATTGATTTTGCCTTCGCCGAGGCGTTGTTGCAAGTCCGTCCAGGCGCTGGCACTGAAGGTTTTCATCAAGGCCTTCGTCGTCAGGCCCTCGCGGGGTAGCAGGAGCGTCATCCGGAAATCGCCGTTGCCGTAGGGCAATTCAACCGCACCAAATTCCTCGTTGAACGCCCGCTTGAAGCTGCCTTCCTGGTGCATCATCTGGACTTCGTGCAGTTTTTTGCGACCATCTTCGTAGAAGAATTGCTCTTTCTCCGTCAGTTTATCGTCGAAGGTCTTCGTCCAATCCCCTTTGAAATACACCGCGTTGAGCAAAATCAGTACGGTTTCCTCGGGAATCTCGTCGTACATTTTTTTGATTTTGCCCTTCGTTTTCTCGTCGACCCAACTGTTGATGGGGCCAACGTCGTTCGTCAGCGGCCTGGCTTCGGCCTGAAACGTAGTTTTCAACGCCTCGACAAACGGCGCTTCGATCGAATAGCTTTGCCGGTGCCAAATGGAGTTGGCAATCGAGAGCGAAACCCGATTGTCCACCTTCGGCAAGCCGTCGACCAACTGGCGATACACTTCGTTGTAGGCTTCGGGCGAGTAACCTTTCAACCGCAGGACAGTTTTCAGTTCCTCGGCGGTTTGGCCGTCGGCCCCGTTGAGTAGCATCCCCAGCGCGATGTGCAAACTCAACGGCGAAGCGATGACGTTGTCTTTGGTTTCCTGGTCGAGCAACGTTTGGAAAAACTGAAACGCAAACTCCGACGATTCCGCCCCGAAACGGGCGCTCGACAACGTGAGCGGTTGACCACCCGGCGTGGGCACGTCGGTACGCTGGCAGGAGGCAGTAGCCAAAGCACCCAGGAAAAAAGCGAGCACGATTGTTTTTTTCATAACCTTTTTTAAAGACAGGTGACGGAATTTTTAATAAGGACACCGACTTAGGAATAAGGGTTGAAAGGCTCCGCCGATTTTTTTTAGAATTCTTTCAGACACGGCGTTTCTTGAGCAGTGTAACCCAATTCTACTGACTCCGCGTGAAGCGTTGACAACTTTTCAAAAGTTGTCAACGCTCAGATCTAATCCCGCGACAGCCAAAAATTGAAGTAGTATCAGAATCGGTAATCCAGGCGCAAACCTACCCCCACTTCGCGGGGGGACGTTTGTACGCCCAACCCACTCCGAACGCCCGCCGTAATTGCGTGGCGGTAGGTACCGTTCAGGCTCGCACCCCAGTTGGGCGAAAGCCGGTAGCGCAGACCCGCCCCACCCGTGCCCATCCAAACGAGGGCTTTGTACACGCCGTCGGAAGGGGAATAATTCACCGTTGCCAACGAAGGATCATTGACCGACTTCAGTGTGTTGCCCAGGAAAAAATCGCCCGCTAATCCGGCGAAGAGTACCCCTTCCACGCGCTTGTCGGGCCACAGCCGGTAACCCGCCTGTACCGGCACCGACACGTACCGGAACGTACTGCGCAATTGAGATTCACGCGGAACAAACACGTTTTGCGTAGTCAGGTCATTCAGGGCGGCCAACCCAGCCGATTTATCGGCAGTCTGATTTAAGGCTCCGGCGTACAGGCTCGTGGCTTCGCTGGTCGCGCGGTTGAGCAGGACAAGATCATTTTTAATGGACGATTGCCCCGCCAGATACTCCAGGCCGCTTTCCAACATCCAGTGGGTAGAAAGCCGCAGGCCCATCCGTCCGGCAACGCGGTACGAAAGAGCGGCTTGGTTTGCTGCCCTCGCATCGTAGGCCCGATTGGCACTGTTCAAATTTTGGTAGTTCGTATTGCTGGCTACGGCGGCAGCCGCAACCCGCCCGCTCAGGCTGGATTGCGGATTGTAACTAACCGGCGAAACCCCCACACTCGCCCAGAAACGCGGCGGGCGTGGGGTAACAACGGGCGGCGGCAGCACAATCGCCGGAGTCGCCGTAGGCACCCGGGGCGGGCGTATCCGCAACGATACCCGGAGCGGACGGGTTGTTTTGCTGTTTAGAAAATCAGCCACAAATGCCGTTGCCTGGGCTACTTCTGCTTCCACAGGAAAAGGCGCAGTTGGGGAATAAGTACCATTCGCCGGGTTCGATTCCTGCTCGGCGGCGGCAATCGTCAATCCATTCTCCCGCTCCAGGGCTGATTGAGGCCGGTTTTTAACGGTTGATTTCCTGGAAAAAGTCAGATCATTCGCGGGCAATGAATGGCTTTGAACAACCGAATTTTTGATTGTTCTCTCCGCTGAAGCGACGCGCTGATCGGGCGATTCAAGTTGAGGCGATGCAACCGGTCCTGCAATCGGTTTCGTAGCGGTTGCCGGAACCAGTTTGTCTTTAACGGCAACGGCCTGATCAGCGTTTCCCTTCGAACTTACCCGTGGAGGGGTCGCTGATTTTGAAGCGCTACCCGTCGCGCTTTCGGTGCGGCGTTGCGTCACACTCGGTGCGGTGGAAATAACTTCCGCCGAGGGAGTCGCCGGAAATTGACTTTCCCGGCCCGCCCACCAGCCCAGGCCCCCGGCCAGCAGGGTTAAGCCTAAAACAGCTGCTGCGGCAAATAGCCACAGCGGACGAATCCGGCGGTCGGCGGGTAGCTGGCGCTCGATTTTTTCCCACGTGGCCTCGTCGGGGGGCTGCTCAGCCCCGTCGAAGGCTTGGCGCCATTCGTTTTCAAAACGCTCTTCTTCATTGAGTTCCATGCCTGATTCGGTTTTCTTTGACCAACAGCGCCTGCAATAAATTGCGAGCGCGGAAATACTGGGTTTTTGAGGTACCCTCGGTTACGTTCAGCAAGTCGGCAATTTCACGGTGATTATAGCCTTCAATGGCGTAGAGGTTGAATACGGCCTGGCAGCCCGGCGGCAACCGGCGAATCAGTGCCAAAAGTTCGTCCAGGTGCAGGCTACCGGGCGCGGTAGCCGGTTCGGGTGCGTCGTTTTCGGCAGTATCCAACGCTGAAATCCAGGTCCAGTGCCGTTGGTTCCGCAGGTAATTTAGGGCGGTGTTCACAACGATTCGCTTGACCCAGGCCTCCAGGGGACACTCGAACCGGAACGTATTTATTTTCTCAAATACTTTGACGAACGCCTCCTGCAAAACGTCCTCGGCTTCGGTGCGGGTTTTGGTGTAGCGTTGGCAAACCACGAGCATCCGGCCCGCGAAAGCATCGTACAGACGCTTCTGCGAGCCGCGCTCGTTGCGGCTACAGCCGGTTATAATCGCGCGTTCGTCAAGGGGCATTCAAGGTATTCTCAAGTATTCAGCGTTGAATTTCGAGTATTTTCACCTGCGTCGGATCCCGTTCGGGCGGAACGATGTTCATACAAAACCTCGGTAACAACTCGCTTTTCGTCGCCAACCGGAACCGCACCCGAAGCGGCAAGCCCTGCCGAATCAAACTATCGGGCAGATTGACGGCCCGCACGACGTTGCTCAGGGAGTCATCCAATCCGAGTTGACGGCCAACGCGCGGACCGCTTTTCAAGTTTAAAAAAACGGCCGGCGGTGCGCTGCACGGATCCCGCCAGAGCACATTCACCGTGGCGGTCAGTTCGTCCGGCTCTGTTTTTTTACAACTTCCAATCAAACTCACTACGAATAGATAAAGTATAATCCGGTTCATCGACGTCATTTTCTCCAAAGACACCAATTGCGTGAAAAGGGTTGAAAGGCAACGATAAATTTTCTGAAAAGGTAACCGGAAGCCGTGGCCTCCGAATTTTCACAAGCTACTTTTGCGGGGATAAAACGTGAGTTATGAAAGAAAAAATCCAGGCCCTGGCCGCCCAGTACGCGGCTGACTTCGTCGTCACTCGTCGGCATTTGCACAGCCATCCCGAATTGTCGTTTCACGAAACCGAAACGCAAAAATACGTTGCCGCGCAACTGGCCGCGCTGGGTTTAGCGCCACAAGCCCTGGCCAACACGGGTTTGGTGGCGATCATCGAAGGGCGAAACCCCGAAAAAAAGGGCGTTGGCCTCCGCGCCGACATGGACGCCCTGCCCATCACCGAAGCCAACGACGTACCCTACCGCTCGCAAAACCCCGGCGTGATGCACGCCTGTGGGCACGATGCCCACACGGCATCGCTGCTCGGCGTGGCTCGAATTCTGAGCGAGTTGCGCGATGAGTTTGAGGGAACGGTGAAACTGGTTTTTCAGCCCGCCGAAGAAAAAGCCCCCGGTGGCGCTTCAATCATGATTAAAGAAGGTGTGTTGCAGAATCCGACGCCGGCGGGCATGATTGGGCAGCACGTAGCGCCGCAGATTCCGGTGGGAAAAATCGGCTTCCGCGAAGGAATGTACATGGCCTCGACCGACGAAATCTTCCTGACGGTGCGGGGCAAAGGCGGCCACGGGGCCATGCCCGAAACGCTCGTGGATCCGGTGTTGATTGCCTCGCACCTCATCGTGGCGTTGCAGCAAATCATTTCCCGGAATTGCTCCCCCAAATCGCCCTCGGTGTTGTCGTTTGGCAAAGTGATCGCCAACGGCGCGACCAACGTGATTCCCAACGAAGTTCAGATCGACGGTACCTTTCGGTGCATGGACGAAATCTGGCGGGCGGAGGGCTTGGTCCGAATCAAAAAAATGGCGGAGGGCCTGGCCGAAGCGATGGGCGGACACTGTGAGGTATTTATCCAGAAAGGGTATCCCTACCTCGAAAACCACCCTGAACTCACCCGCCGCCTGCGGGCAGAAGCCGCGCAGTACGTGGGATCGGAAAATATTGTCGATCTGGATTTATGGATGGCGGGGGAAGATTTTGCTTTTTATTCGCAGATAGTCGATTCCTGCTTCTACCGTCTCGGTACCCGGAACGAAGCCCGTGGAATTATTAGCGGCGTTCACACGCCCACGTTCGATATTGACGAAAAAGCGTTGGAAATTGGTGCGGGATTGATGAGTTGGCTGGCGGTGAGGGAGTTAGCCCAGCAGATTTCTTAACACGATAAACAGCGTCCCGGCCAGCATAATCGAGACGGGTAGCGTCAAGACCCAGGCCAACGCGATGTTGCGAACCGTTTTGGCCTGGAGGTTTTTGATGCCTTTACTCGCCACCATGCTACCGGCAATGCCCGACGACAAAATGTGCGTCGTGCTCACCGGAAGGCTTTTGAGCGACGAAGCCATGATGATCACGAACGTCATCAACTCCGCCGAAGCGCCCTGCGCGTAGGTGAGGTGTTGCTTGCCAATTTTTTCGCCCACCGTGACGACAATACGTTTCCAGCCAATCATCGTCCCCAAACCCAGCGAAATCGAAATCAGAATGATGACCCAAAGCGGAGCGAAGTCGGTAGCCCGGCGCAGGCCGTTGTCGTAACTCGTTGCCTCCCTGAGGCTACTCCGATCGGCATCGCTGAGGCTAATCGAGTTGCTCTTCAACAGGTCTTTGAGTTCACTGTCGATCAACAAAATATCGCGGCGCACGTGCAGGCGCTCCGTGGCGGGCAATTCTCCCGTTGTGGCGGTGGAAAGGACCCTATCGAGGTCTATCATCCGGCTTTTGACCAACGTGAGTTTTTCGCGTTCGCGTGCCGACAAACTGCCCGGATCAATCCGGTTGACACCCTGAGTAACGTTAACCAAATCGGTACGAATCTGGGCGGGTTGAATGTCGGCGTTGAGGGCAAAAAACGCGGGTGTAACCCCGATCAAAATGAGCATCACCAATCCGACACCCTTCTGACCATCGTTGTTGCCGTGGGCGTAGCTAACGCCGGTGCAGGTGAGAATCAGCAGGCCCCGAATCCAGCGGGGCGGTGGGGTGTTTTTCTTGGGTTCTTTAAAAATAGCGTCATTGCGCAGGATACGGCGCAAAAAGAACATCATGAAAATGGCTAAGCTGAACCCGACTACCGGCGAAATCAGCAAGGAGAGCAGGATTTCGTAGGCTTTGTCGGTATTGACCTGAATATTGCCGGAGGAGTTTTCGGGAAGCAGCGTGAAGGCCAGACCCACGCCGAGAATCGAACCAATCAACGTGTGCGACGACGACGATGGCAACCCAAAATACCACGTGCCCAGGTTCCAGATGATGGCGCTCAGCAACAAAGCCAGCACCATGGCGATGCTGTGATACACGTTCTGGTCAATGAGCATTTCAACCGGCAACAGATTGACAATGCCCATGGCCACGCCAATTCCACCCGTGATAACGCCGAGAAAATTGCAGATACCCGACCAGACAACGGCAATGTTTGGCTGAAGAGAGTTGGTATAAATGACGGTAGCTACCGCGTTGGCCGTGTCGTGGAAGCCGTTAACAAATTCGAAAGCACAAGCGCAAAACAGGCAGACACACAATAAGATAAAAATGGAGGTCTCTAAACCGAGCATACGGTAGGTTGCATTTCCTGCAAAGCTACAAAGCTTACCCGCCGTAGCCGTATTAAGAAATTGTTAAGCGACTATCAGTGATCAGTTATCAATAACTGCACGATATGATTTATACTGATAACTGGTCACTGATTTTTCCCGGCGAGTTGTCCGCAGGCGGCGTCGATGTCTTTGCCCCGGCTGCGTCGGACGGTTACCGAAAGTCCCTTGCCTTCGAGATAGCGGGCAAACCGGGCCAGCGTTTGCGGGTCGGTGTTGCGGTAATTGGCGTGTTCGATGGGGTTGTACTCGATGATGTTGACGTGAACGCCCGGAATTTGTTTGGCAAAATTCCAAAGTTCGCGGGCATCGTCTTCCGTGTCGTTGACTTGGTAAAAAACGATGTATTCGAGCGTGATTTTATTGCCGGTTTTCTGGTAAAAATACTGAAGGGATTCCTTCAGCGCCGCCAGCGTATTGCTTTCATTGATCGGCATAATCTGGTCGCGCTTGGCGTCATTGGCCGCGTGGAGCGACAGCGCGAGGTTGAACTTTACGCCGTCATCGCCCAGTTTTTTTATCATTTTGGCAATGCCCGCCGTGCTGACCGTGATGCGCTTGGGCGACATATTCAGGCCATCCGGCGAGGTGATGTATTCCACCGATTGCAGCACGCTGGCGTAGTTGAGCAGCGGCTCGCCCATGCCCATGTACACGATGTTGGTCAGGGGCATTTGGTAAATTTGTTCCGCCTGGTTTTTAATGGCAACAACCTGATCGTAAATCTCGGCGGCGTCCAGATTACGCTCCCGGTCCATGTAGCCCGTCGCGCAGAATTTACACGTCAGCGAACAGCCCACTTGCGACGACACGCAGGCCGTCATGCGGTCGTCCGCCGGAATTAGTACACCCTCGATCAATTTTCCGTCGTAAAGCCTGAACGCCGATTTGATCGTCTTGTCGCTCGAAACTTGCTGATTGGTGACGGTTAACGACCGGATTTCAAAGTGCTCCGCCAGCAATTGCCGCGTCCTGAGCGACAAGTTGGTCATCTGGTCGAAGCTCGTGGCCGACTTTTTCCAGAGCCATTCATAAATCTGTTTGGCCCGAAAACCCTGTTCACCCCGCTCAACCAGCAAATCTTTGAGTTGGGAAAGGCTGAGTTTACGAACGTCTTTTTTTTCGGCTAGTACAGTTTGCATCGATTTCTACGTTCAAAAAAGGGCTATGGCACGGCGCTACCGTTCAGAATAGCAGTTGATTAACCTCAATCTTTCCAACCCCGTTCCACCTTTTCCACCAATTTTCCGCCCTTCGGTATCGCCTCCGACAGTTTGTTCATCACCTGCGGGGCCAACGGACGAATGATGGGGTATACGTAACTGCCCTCGGTTTGGCGGCGTTCCGGGAAATTGACTTTGAGGGTACCCATCAACCAGAAAAACACACTCAGGCCAAACGCGTAGGTAAACAGCCCCACCACGGCTCCGGCCATGCTATCGAAACTACCAAAAATGGTGTACCGCAAACTTTTGCGCAGCAGCCACCCAAAGCGGTTGATGAGGAAAACAACGGTGATAAAAATTCCGGAGAAGCCGATGTAGGGCAAAAAGCGCCGCGAAATGCTTTCGCTCAGGTAGGGGGATAAAAACGCCATCGCCTCGTTGAGCAGTTTAAAGCCCAGAATCAGGGAAACAACAAAGGCCACCACCGCGATAATTTCGACCAACACCCCCCGCCGGAAACCCGTGTAGGCTCCCCACGCCAACGGAACGAGCAGGATCAGGTCGATGGGTTTCATAGTTCACCGTCAGCAATGACGAGCTTGGGCGTTTTTGATATCATTCAGCAAATCTTCCCCGGTATAGTTTTGCCAAAGCGATGCCCCATATTTGCCCATATTCTCGACAAAATAGCGGTACGAAACCCGCGCCAGTTGTGCGGCTTTGCCGATGGATAACCCGCCATTCTGGTACAGCTTGCAGGCGACAACCATCCGAACCTCAACTTCGTCGGTTTCATCGGGCACTTCAATGGTCAGTATTTTCATGGCGTTTTGTTTTCAACTCAGCATCGACTTCACCAGCATCGACACGATCTTGCCGTCGGCTTGCCCGGCGAGTTCTTTGGTGGCCGTACCCATCACTTTGCCCATGTCGCCGGGACCGGTTGCCCCCACCCGGGCGATGATTTCCTGGAGTTTGGCTTTGATATCGGCCTCGGATAGTTGTTTGGGCAAAAACTCTTCGATGACGGCAATTTCCGACAGCTCTTTTTCGAGTAAATCAGCCCGGTTTTGCTGCCGGAAAATGTCGGCGGAGTCGCGGCGCTGCTTGGCGGCTTTGGACAAGAGTTTCATTTCGGCATCGGGTGCGAGGTCACCGCCCGTGGCACCGGGCGCGGTTTCTTCGTTGAGAATCATCGACTTGATTGCCCGCAAGGCCCGCAACCGATCCGGGTCTTTGGCCAGCATGGCTTGCCGGATACCACTTTCAATCTGATTTTTTAGAGACATGATTGTTCAGGAATTTTGTTGAATCGTAGCCAGCAAAAAGGGCTGGTCAATGGCGAACACCGCGTTTTTCGATGATTAAATCCACTGCGTTTGCCCAACAAAAGTACGAAAATTTGCTACCGGCCTCCGGGCTGGGCAGGAGGGTACCGAAAATAGCCCGTTGCGTGTTCCTGCCATTCGGCGAAATTTATCTAAAATAGCAGGCTCAAAACCGAAACCCCTAAACGCACATGAAAGCAACGACCCGAATTCAACTCATGGCCATGATGTTCCTCCAGTTTTTTGTCTGGGGAGCCTGGTACGGGCAGATGAGTAAATATATGTTTACCCAACTCGGCGCGACGGGCGAGCAGGTCGGCAATGCCTACACGGCGTTTTCAATCGCGATGATTATTGCGCCGTTCTTCGTCGGGATGATCGCCGACCGCTATTTTGCCGCCCAGAAAGTCCTCGGCATACTCAACCTGCTCGGGGCGGGGGTTCTTTATTTTTTGGTTCAGGAAACCGATCCGGGTCGGTTTTTCTACTTCATCCTGGCCTACTGCCTCACCTTCGCGCCCTGCATCGCGCTGACGAGTTCCATCGCGTTGCGGCAAATGACTGACTCCGCCGCGCAGTTTCCGATGATTCGGGTCATGGGTACGGTGGCCTGGTTTGTCGTCACCAACCTGGTCGGGTTTTACGCCCTCGGCGACCAGGTGGATATTTTCAAAATCTCGATGGGAGCCGCCGTCGTGCTGGGCATCGGGGCATTTTTCCTGCCCGACACGCCGCCCCGGGCCACCGGCAAAACCAGTTTTGCGCAAGTGCTGGGGGCCGATGCCTTCCAGCTTTTCCGCGACCGCTCGTTCTTGATTTTCTTTATTTCCTCCGTCCTCATTTGCATTCCACTTTCATTTTACTACGCCATGGCCAACCCCGCCCTCACCGACGCGGGCGTGAGCAACGTGGAAAATAAAATGTCGTTGGGGCTGATTTCGGAGTTCCTGTTTTTGCTTTTGATTCCGTTTTTCTTCAAGCGCCTCGGTGTGAAGTGGATGCTCGTGGTGGGGCTGCTGGGCTGGATTACCCGATTTATTTTCTTCGCCAATGGCGATGCCGGTTCGGGCGAGTGGCTGTTTTACGCCGCTATTATTTTGCACGGCCTTTGCTTCGACTTTTTCTTCGTCACCGGCCAGATTTACACCGATACCAAAGCGGGTCCACAAATAAAGTCGCAGGCGCAGGGCCTCATCACGCTGGCCACTTACGGGATCGGCATGGGCATTGGTTCCAAACTTTCAGGGATTGTTACCGATATGTACACGGTCGATGGAGTGAGAAACTGGACGAGTATCTGGATGGTACCCGCCGGGATTGCCGCCGTCGTGCTGGTGCTGTTTTTGCTGTTTTTCAAAGATCGTACGTCCGCACCCGGCCAGTCGGCCAACTCGCCACTCCGGGCGGAAGATCAACCCAATTTTGGCACCGAGGCCAGTTACTAAAAGTATTTTGTCTGAACCAGGATTGGCCGGGATTTTAGGATGAAATAGGATGGCTAATACCTGTTTTCATCAATCCTGCAAATCCTAAAATCCCGGCCAATCCTGGTTCAGACAAAAATCAACTATTCAAAACTCAACTATTCAACAAATTCGCTATGGCAAACATCGCCATGTTAGGTTCCGGCTTCATTGGCCGGTTTTACGCCGAATCCATCCACGGGCAGCGCAGTCGCGACCGGGTCGTCGCTGTTTACGCCCGCAGTGAAAAAAACGCGAAGAAATTCGCCGCCGATTACGGGTGCTCCGTTTGGAGTACCGACATGGAGGAAATCATTGCGCATCCCGACGTACAGATCGTGTGCATTGCCCTGCCCAACAACATTCACGAAGCCGCTGTGATGGCTTGCGTCAAACACAAAAAGGCTGTGATTACCACCAAGCCCCTGGGCCGTAACGCCGCCGAAGCCCTGCGAATGTTGCGGGCGGTTGAAGAATCCGGCGTGTTTGCGGGGTACCTCGAAGACCTGTGCTACACGCCTAAATTTCTTAAATCCTTAATCAGCGTCAAGGAAGGGGCCATCGGACGGATCCTCTGGGCCAAGTCGCGGGAGACGCACCCCGGGCCGCATTCCAACTGGTTTTGGGACAAAGAACAAGCCGGGGGCGGCTGCATTCTCGATTTGGGTTGCCACTGCATCGAGATTTCGCGCAATTTCATCGGCAAAGACATTAAGCCCATCGAGGTCATGTGCTGGGACGATACGCAGGTAAAACACATCGAAGCCGAAGATCACGCCATCGGTTTGGTGAAGTACGAAAACGGGGCCATCGGTCAGTTTGAAACTTCGTGGACGTTCCGGGGGGGAATGGACCTCCGCGACGAGGTGATGGGCACCGAAGGAACCATCTGGATTAACTCCTTTTTACGGACGGGCTTTGAAATGTTCACCACCGGCAAAGGCGGCGATTACATCGCCGAAAAGGCCGAATCCAACACGGGTTGGCTGTTTCCGGTGGGCGATGAAGTTAATGACTTGGGGTACAACCACATGTTTACCGATATGTTTAACGCCTTTGAGCAGGGCAAACAACCCGCTGAAACGTTCTACGACGGCTACGTGGTCAATGCCATTATCGACGCGGCCTACCGGTCGGCGGAAACGAAACAGTGGGAAAAAGTAGACTTGCCCGTGTGGCGGGGCCAGGAGAATTTGTCTAAAGAAAGCCACCTGCGCGAGTACGACGCCGATCACTACCTGCTCACCGAAGAAATGACGCACGATGGCCGGCACGTGGTGGTGTTGAAGGAAAAAGCAACGGGGAAATTTGTGGAAAAACAGTTGAATTAAACTTGTCTGAACCGTGCGACGGTCGCCATGATTCAGACAAATACACCTAAAAAGGCCCCCCGCAAGCGCAGAGGGCCTTTTTGCTTCCCACCATTTTAACCTAATTATCTTAACGGCTGGCCGTACCCTGACTGGCGTTGCTGGTGTTTTCCTGCTTCGCCTTCATGTTGACGTACGACTCAGCAATCTCAGTCAGTTTAGCGTCTGTTTTTTTCTCTTCTTCTAACGTTTTCTCCAACAACTGGGCCGCTTCATTGTAACCCAAAATCTGGGCAATCGTGCGGAGCGAACCGTAAGACGCAATCTCGTAGTGCTCCACTTTCTGACCAGCGATGATTAGCCCGGCGTCACGCACCATCGTTCCTTCGGTTGTGTCCGAAATAATCTCCTGGGCTTCCTTCACCAGACCGTTCATGGCCTCGCACTTTTTCGATTCGGGTTCTTCGCCAATCGAACGGAAAACCTGCTCCAGGCGCACAACCTGATTGCGGGTTTCCTGAAGGTGCATTTCAAAACCCTGGCGCAACTGGCTGGAGGTAGCTGCTTTGGCCATCACGGGCAAATTGTCAACCAAGTGGTTTTCAGCCCAGTAAATATCCTGTAACTCTTCGATGAAAAGGCCCCGTAAGGAAGTTTGTTCTTCATCCGAGAAAAAATTCTTGATTTGATCGGTGATCGATGCCATTGGATTTATGGATTTTAGAGTTGATGAATACAATTCGTGCGACTTGGTTAAAAAGTCCTGCCAGCTCAACGACACGCATACCGTTTGCGGTTAGGCCGGTAAACCGCCGCCCCAAATCCCCAGGGGTGAGGAAGCCGCTACCCATTACCCCAACTTGGGTTTCTGCTGACTGGTATTGCTATCCTTAGAGGCCGGTGGTGCATCTGAATCGCCACCGCCCGACTCGTCGCCGTGCAATTGGGGAGCCTTTGGCTTGGTCTGTTGGTGTTCATACGAATCGTCGGGCGTGGCGGTGTCGCCATCACCGGGGTCGTCGAGCGCCGGGTTCTCAATCGAGTTGGCATCGAGATCGCTGTCGCCATCCTCACTGCGTTGCTGAACGTCGTTGGTTTCGCCCCGTTGATCAGTGTCGGGCGCAAACGGGTGCGTCCCGGCCGTCATGTTTTCATTGGTGATCATGGCTGCCTTGAAGTCAAGGTTATCGTCGCGCCGGTAATGGTCGCCACTACCGTGGTAATTTTCCCCCCCAATCTCCTCCAGTTCGGCGGGGCTAAGGCCCACAAAAACTTTTTCCTTCGGGGAATCGTCTGTTTTTTCG
Source organism: Cytophagaceae bacterium (assembly GCA_026785975.1). Taxonomy (GTDB): domain Bacteria; phylum Bacteroidota; class Bacteroidia; order Cytophagales; family Spirosomataceae; genus JAJAZB01. The sequence goes on from JAJAZB010000210.1 coordinate 18,153, forward strand.
GCGGGTTGATTCGACAGTTGACCAGAGTCCTGATCGTTGGGCGTGTTTGTCATGGTATTTAGATGAATAAATTTTCAGTCAATCAGGTACAGAAAAATCAGTGCCAGCAAAGCACGTAACCATGGAGTACTGGGGATTTTTTTGCCGGAAGATACCCTGGAACTACCGACTGAGGCGAGTTCTCAACAGCGAAAAGCCTGCGAATCAGTTTGTGGAAAGGGCGTATTTTTTGAAGATATTTACGCGGAAAACAAACCCGCAATGGAAACCGAAGAAACCAACAAACCTGCACCAAAGCCCACACTGGCCAGTTTAGGGGATGTGTCGGATGGTTCGTCCCAAAGCCCGAATCAGGCTAAGAACCAACCCAAGACGCAAAAAAAGGTAACGCCCAAAAAAGAATTGGAAGCGAAGGAAAACGCCAAAGCCAAAGAAAACGAAAAGTATGTTGGCGGTTGAGTGTACACTTTCCCTCCGAAAACACGCCGTTACAATTCCTCTTTTCTCCAATCGAAAAGAGGATGCTCCGCAGGCTGTTGCGCTTCGTTCATGCTTTTCCGCAAGCCGACCACCCGCTCAGGGTGCCGCGCGGCCAGGTCGTTGGTTTCGCCTTCGTCCTGGCTCAGGTCGTACAATTCCAGGCGTTCGGGCTGGCTTGCTTTCTTAAATCGAATCAGTTTCCAATCCCCCAACACCACGGCCTGACGGAGTTCGCCTTCGTTGAATTGCCAGAAAAGAGGCCGCTGCAACCCGGCTGCTGAGGAACCACCCCTCAGAACCCCCGTCATGGATTGCCCGTCGATTCCGCCCGGAACGGGCGCACCCGTCAGCGCGCAGGCCGTCGGCAGGATGTCCCAATTGGCCCAGGGCGTGTCGTTTACCTTTCCTGCCGGAACGCCCGGTCCCCGCACGAGCATCGGCACGCGGATGCCGCCCTCGTACAAATCGCGCTTGATGCCGCGCAACGGGCCGTTGGAGTCGAAAAACTCCGGGTCGGCTCCGCCTTCTTTATGGGGGCCGTTGTCGGAGGTGAAAACGACGTAGGTGTTTTCGTCCAGTCCCAGTTTTTTGAGCAAATCGAGCAGGTTGCCCACGTCGCTGTCGAGGCGGGTTAGCATGGCGGCAAAAGCAGCGTGGGGCTGGGTTTGGGTGGCATACAGGCTGGGTGGTCGTTGCTTGAAATACGGTTTTTCGGCTCCAAATCTACTTTTGCCCTCCGCGTTCAGAAAGGGCTTCAAATCGGCGGTGGTCGTACCGAGTTCGGCGTGAACGAGCGTCATGGGCAGGTAGAGGAAAAAAGGCTTGTCGCGGTTTTCCTGAATAAACTCCATCGCCCGGCCCACAATCAGGTCGTGGGTGTAGGTGGCGCTGTCGAGGGGGAGTTTGCTCAACGTCCCTTTCCGCACCTGCCAGAGGTGGTCGGTGTGGTAGTTGTGGGCGTGGCGGTGGTCGAGGTAGCCCAGAAATTCGTCCCAGCCCTTCACCTGCGGTGCCCCCGGCGAGTCTTGAGTGCCCAGGCCCCACTTGCCAAACATCCCCGTGGCGTACCCGTTGGCTTTCAGGCGTTTGGCGAGGGTAGTGTCCTGGGTGCGGAGCGGAATTTCGCCGTTGCCGCGCACGTAGGCGTGGCCCATGTGCTTACCCGTCATCAACGCGCAACGCGAGGGGGCGCACACGGTGCTACCCGCGTAAAACCGCGTGAAGCGGGTGCCTTGTTTGGCCATCGCGTCGAGGTGGGGCGTGGGTACGCGCCCGCCGGGGTTGTAGCAGGTCAGGTTGCCGTAGCCCAGGTCGTCGGCAAGGATGTAGATGATGTTGGGTGATGCGGCATTCCGACGGTCCGTCGCACGGCGCGTCGCCTGGCGGTTCTGAGCGCTGACTTGGGTGCCGAGGAGGAGCAGCAGAGCGGTGCCGAGGAGGAGTTTTTTCATGGAAAACTGGATTTCACCCAAAGGTGGTTATCCGTAAGGATAGCGATTTTTAGACTAAGAGCATTTCCGCCAAAACCCCCAACCCCCGGATTGAGTTGTACTAAATAATCGCCGGAATGCGTTTGAGCGATTCGGCATAGATTCCCCCCGGATTCAACAAGCCACAGTAGGCTAATAAAGCAGACGAACCGCTGCGAAAACCCAACAGCATATCTCCCAAACGGGCTTGTAGTTCGTCCATTTGATGCGCCAAACGATGGTTGTGAATTAGCCCCTTTTTGAGGTACTTTCCTAATTTCTCAATCGGGTTGAGCCACGAAGCATCCGTGGGTAAGGATAACAACTGAATCGGTACTTCAATTGGGTTGCGTCGGGTTTGAGGGTTCTCATACTGTTTTTTTTCGGGCAAGGTAAGACTTATTCCGGCGCAATTAGTTCGTAGAAACTGCCCGAGCGAAAACCGCGCTGTTCCCCAACTCGCCTACGAACTAAAGTTCGTAGTTACCTCTAATTTTCAATGGCTGATTTAAAAGACAAAGTCGCGCTCATCACGGGGGCGGCGCACGGACAGGGTCGGGCCGTGGCGCTGGCGTTGGCTGCCGAGGGCGTCCACATCGTCGCGTTCGACGTGGCCAAAACCCTGACGTATCCCGGCTACGAATTGGGTTCAAATCAAGAGTTACAAACCCTGAAAACCGAGTGCGAAACCCGGGGGGTGCAGTGCCTGACCGTGCCGGGCGACGTGCGCAACGACGAGGACATTCGGCGGGCAGTCGAAGCGGCGCAGAGCCAGTTACCGACCATCGATATTTTATTCAACAACGCCGGGATTTGCGCCTACGGTTTAGCACACGAACTAACCGAGGACGCCTGGGACGCCATGCTCGACATCAACCTGAAAGGGGCCTGGCTGGTAGCCCGGCGCATTATTCCGGTGATGATGGCGCAAAAGTCGGGTGTGATTATCAACAATTCGTCCGTGGCGGGATTGCGGGGCATGAACCGGCTGAGTCACTACGCCGCCTCAAAATGGGGTCTCGTGGGCTTGACCAAATCGTGGGCGTTGGAACTGGCTCCGTACAACATTCGGGTCAACTCGATTCACCCAACCGGCGTGAATACACCCATGAACGACGGTCTGGCCGCGCTGGAGGGAGCGACCCCGCAGGAAATCGCCGAGCGCTCCGCCGGAAACCTGCTCCCCGTGCCCTGGGTCGAGCCGGAGGACGTGGCGGCGATGGTCGTATTTCTGGCTTCGGACAAAGCGCGGTACGTGACCGGTTCGCAATTTGTGCTGGATGCGGGCTTGCTGACGCGGTGACTGCCTTTTAAGTTGAGAATTGAAAGTTGAAAATTGAAAGTGGAGTATAAGAAATTTTCAATTCTCAACTTTCAATTCTCAACTCAGAATCGTCTTTCAAACCTACCCCGCTGAGTTTTTTGCGCTTCATTTCGGAGAGGAGATAAAACAGTTTTTGCGCCGCCATGTCGTGGCCCAACCCGGCTGGCCGGATGTTCGACACGCAGTTGCGGGCTTCGTCGGTGAGGCCGGGGCGCGGCTGGTAGGTCAGGTACGCCCCCAGGCTATCGGGCGAACTCAGGCCGGGACGCTCACCAATCAAAATCACGACGATTTCTGCCCTGAGTAAGTACCCGATTTCATCGGCAATTGCCACGCGGCCTTGCTCAACGAGGCACAGCGGGGCCACCGACCAGCCCGACGCTTTCAGGGTTGGAACCAATCTTTGCAAAACCGGCACCGCCTGCGCATCAACCGCCTGCGCCGAAAGGCCGTCGGCAACGACGAAGCAGATATCCGAAGGAGGAGCGGAGTGAGCAGTGAGGAGGGAAGTAGATTCGGCGCTCAGTTTTCGTCCCAAATCGGGTCGGAGTAAGTACTGCTGGCGATTTTCGACCTGACTTTTCAGGAGAAATACGTCCGGCCCCGAGTGCTCGGGGTTGCCCGAATGTATTTTGGTTAATTTTTCCCGCAATTTCTGGACGTTTAATTCGGAATGAACCGCGTCGCGGGCCTGGGCGTGGGCCAGGTTGAAATCGAGCAAAGCGCTTGTGGGCAGGCTGTGGCCCGCCCGGCCCAGGGCAATGCGGGCGGGAGTGTAATTTCGCAGAAACTGCCACTCGTCGGGCTGGCTGGGGCGTTGTTCCATGACGAGCGAAGTTAGGCTGATTTTCCGGTGAAAATAACGGGGGCAGTGGATTTGTCAGGGGAGGATATTTTTCTCAATTTGGCACTTTGCTTTTCTAAACTTCCGACATGAAACTTCTTCGATACACGGCTTTAGCGGCCTCCTTGTTTTGCCTGACCGACGCCTTCGGGCAGAACACCAAATACCAGGCTGAGGCGGTTGACCGGCCAGCCATTAAATCCCGCAACGCCTTTTACCCCAGCAACCGCGCCCCCCTCAAGCCGCAATATTTCGTCAAATTACCCGTGGGGAGCGTCAAACCCGGTGGCTGGCTGTTGCAAAACGTGGAGCGCCAGGCCGACGGGTTGGCGGGCAATTTGGGCAAAATCAGCGTGTGGCTCACCAGGAAAAATAACGCCTGGCTCAGTCCCGACGGCAAGGGTGATTGGGGCTGGGAGGAATTACCCTACTGGCTCAAGGGCTACGTGAGCACGGCGTACCTGCTCGATCGGAAGGAAATGATCGACGAGTCGAAACTCTGGCTGGAAGGTACGCTCAACAGCCAGCGGCCCAACGGGGACTTTGGCCCGGTGGTGGAGCGCAAGGGCAAACGCGACCTGTGGGCGCAGATGCTGATGTTGTTTTGCCTCCAAACCTACCACGAACGCACGCAGGATGCCCGGGTACTCGATTTGATGAAAAAGTATTTTGCCTGGCAAATGACCCTGCCCGACGACCAGTTTCTGGAAGATTACTGGGAAAAAAGTCGGGGAGGCGATAATCTCCACAGTGTTTACTGGCTCTACAACCACACCGGCGACGCGTCGCTGTTGCAACTGGCCGAGAAAATTCACCGGAACACGGCCAACTGGCGGCAAGCCGACAACCTACCCAACTGGCACAACGTCAACATTGCGCAGTGTTTTCGCGAACCCGCCACGTACTACCTGCAGAGCCACAACCAGGCGGATTTGCAGGCCACCTACCGCAACCATCAGATGGTGCGGGAAAAATACGGACAGGTGCCGGGTGGCATGTGGGGCGGCGATGAAAACAGCCGCGAAGGCTACGTAGACCCCCGGCAGGCCGTTGAAACCTGCGGGATGGTCGAGCAAATGGGTTCGGACGAAATGATGCTCCGCATCACCGGCGACCCGTTTTGGGCCGAAAACTGTGAAGACGTGGCCTTCAACACGCTGCCCGCCGCCTTCATGCCCGACTACCGCTCGCTCCGCTACCTGACGGCACCCAACATGGTCGTGAGCGATGCCAAAAATCACAGTCCGGGCATCGAAAACGCCGGACCGTATTTGATGATGAACCCGTTTAGTAGCCGGTGTTGCCAGCACAACCACTCCAACGGCTGGTCGTATTACGCCGAAAATCTCTGGATGGCCACGCCCGACAATGGCCTGGCGGCGGTGCTTTTCAACGAGTCGGAGGTAAAAGCGAAAGTGGGAAATGGCACCGAAGTAACGCTGAAACAGGAAACGAACTACCCGTTTGAAGGCCAGATTCGCCTGACGATCCGGACGCCCAAGTCCGTCCGGTTTCCGCTTTATCTGCGCATTCCGGCCTGGTGCGGTCAGCCGACGGTGCAGGTGAACGGGCAGGACGTGGCGGTGGACGTAAAGCCCGGACAGTACCTAAAATTGACCGATACCTGGAACAACGGCGACCGTATCCGGCTCAATTTGCCGATGAGTGTTCAAATTCGCACCTGGACGAAGAACAAAAACAGCGTTAGCATCAACTACGGCCCGCTCACGTATTCGCTGAAAATCCAGGAGGACTACGTGCGGCAGGAAAGCGACAAAACCGCCCAGCACGACGCCAAATGGCAGGCCGGGGCAGATCCATCGGCCTGGCCCTCGTTCGAAATTTTCCCCAAATCCGCCTGGAATTACGGCCTCGTGCTCAACGCCGCTCAACCCGAGCAATCGTTTGAAATCGTCCGTCGGCCCTGGCCCGCGTCGAAGGTTCCCTTCACCAACGACTCGGCCCCGATTGAACTCAAAGCCAAAGCGAAGCGAATTCCCGCCTGGGGGCTCGACGAACACGGTCTCTGCGCGGTACTGCCCCAAAGTCCCGTGGCCAGTTCCGAACCCGTCGAGGAAGTCACATTGATTCCGATGGGTGCCGCACGGTTAAGGATTTCGGCGTTTCCGGTGGTGAAGTGAACCGCGCGGTCGGGTGGAAACCGTCCGGGCGGTATAAAAAAGTAAGGGTGGGCACGTACTCCTTGAACGCATCGAGGGGGGCGTCAAAATCCTCGGCCATGTAAGCAATAATGCCTTTCAAACTACCAATTTCCCGTGGCTTTATCGGGTGCAACACCCGTTGC
>JAJAZB010000211.1 GCA_026785975.1 Cytophagaceae bacterium
CGGCCAACGCCATGTGGGGGAAGAAATAGTAATTTGAGAATTTGAAAATGTGCTAATTTGAGAATTTGAAAATGTGCTAATTTGAGAATTTGAAAATTAAGGCATTCCATTTTCAAATTCTCAAATTAGCACATTCTCAAATTGAAAAAACCACCTTGAAAAAACTTTGGTACATCGTACCGGCTCTGCTTGGGTTGGCGGCTGGATACTGGTTGTGGCACTACGTGTTGGTGGGGCAAAAATCGGCGCGGGGGTACATTCCCGGCGACGCGCTGCTCGTTGTTGAGAGCACCGAATTACAACAGCCGCCCACCCGATTGCTGCCGCACCAGGTGCAACTGACCGATATTTCCTTGTTGGAATCGGCTGCGGCGCAACTCACCCGGCTGCAGGCCGCCCTGGCCGATTCGCAGGTCGTCAACTCGTTTCTGCGCGAAAAACGAATCACCTATTCCCTGCACTCGGAAGGCCGGGATCAACTCAGTTTTCTGGTTTACATTCCGCTGCGCACCAACGCCGACGGGCCGTTTTTGGAGCGGTTGCAAAAACTGGTGGGCAACGGCGTTCGAGCCTACCGGCATACGTTCGACAACGTTCAACTTACCGACGTGGTCGATGCGCAATCGCAACCCTTATTTTCTTATTTTTTGACGAAAAACTACCTGATTATCAGTCAGTCAGGACTGTTAGTGGAAAATGTGGTCCGGCAGATTAAGCGAATTACGCCCCCCGCCAAACGCGAGAAAACGAATGTCCTGACATCGGGCACCCGGCTCTGGTTTGACCAGGAAAAACTTGGTGCGTTTTTGCCGGGATTGTACCAGCCACCCAGCGGCGAAAGTGCCCTGGATGAGTGGCTATCCGGTATTTCCGTTTTCAACTTTAGTATCAATGAAGTCCGCAATCTGATCCGGGCGGAGTCGGTCGATGCGCAGGGAGAGGCCCCCGACGCACTACGGGTGTTGAACAAACAAGAACCCCAGGCGATGGGCTGTACCGAATTGGTGCCCAACCACACGGCGGTGTTGTACCACGTGAGTGTGTCGGACGCTGAGCAACTGAAGTCGGAAGTAGGGCGGCGTTTGAACGATGATCTGCGCACGATTCGGGAGGATTTGTCCGACCGTTTTCGGGTCGAGACCGATTCGATGTATAACCACCTGACGGGTGAGGCGGCGCTCTGCCAGATGGAAAGCAGCAACCTGGGTCGGGGCGGACGGGTGGCGCTGGTGAAAATTAAAAACGGGCGGAGTTGCCTGGACTGGCTGGATTATCAGGCGGCGAAAATCCACCTCGAAGACAAACAACCCCGTTACGAAGAAACCTACGGCGATTACACCATTCGCCAGATCAACGCGCCCGAACTGCCCGCATTGTGGCTGGGTCGCTTGTTTGCGGGGTTCCCCGGAAGCAGTTACTACACGTTGCTGGGCGATTATTTGTTGTTGGGCAGCGATGTCCAGGCCTTACGTACTCTGTTGAACGATTACCGTAGCGGCAACGTCTGGAGCAATGCCGCCAGGGCGCAGGAATTACTCCGGGTGGCCCGCCCAGCCCAATTTACGGCAATCGCCACCGTCGATAAAAGTTGGTACGGTTGGGTGGGCAACGTGCGCTCAGGCTGGCTGGCCTCAATGGAGCGTTCCGAAGAATCCCTGCGCCGATTGAACCTATGGATGTGGCAAAGTACCTTCGCCGACGGAAAATTCAGCACCGCACTGACCGCCATGAAGGGCGGCGGCGGAACGAATCCCAACTTGTTGAGGCGGCTTTTTCTATTGAAAACGATTCCGCTTGAAAAGCCCCTCATTCGACGGCCCTTCGTGGTGAAAATGTCGCCGAATAGCCCAACTGAAATATTCGTTCAGAGCGTCGGGAATGAAGTGACCCAGGTGGAAGGCGGGGGAAGGTCTCCGCTCAAAATTGCGCTCAGTGGCCCATTGGCCAGCGAACCCCTGGCGGTGGATTACTTCGGGAATGGGCAAACGCAGTACCTCCTGCTCGCCGCTGATCGCTACCATTTGCTGGCCCGGAATGATTCGACCCGCTATGAATTGCTTTCGTCCAATCGCTTTTCGCCGCTCGCGCCCGGCAACTACAGCCTTGCGGGGGGACCACCCGGCAACCAGCAGCAACTCACGCTGGCCGACACGGAAGGACAACTTTACACACTGAGCAAAACGGAGCGTACACTGCGTCGTGTGAACCGGCTGCCCGCTTATTCACACGTGATTAGCCCGGTTCAGGTGTTGCAACTGAACGGTAAACCACACCTGATTCTGCTGGAAGGTTTGGGTAAACTTAATTTAGTCAATGCTTTTGGCCAGCCACTAACCGCGTTTCCGGTGGTTCTGAAAACGCGTTTCGACAGTCCGGCTTTTCTGGAAACGGGCAGCCGGGAGTCGGACGTGCTCCTGCAAATCGTGAGTGTGCAGGGGGAATTGATGAAGATCAATCTCAAAGGCCAGATGGTTGAGCGTCGCCAGCTTTTCCGGGCGAGTAAAGAAACCGAATTCCGCCTGTTGCTCGAAAAAACGGGCCACGACTGGTTGTTAACCAGCATTACGGGCAATACCCTGACGTTTCTGGACAAACAAGGCAAGGTTCTTTTTGTGGCCGATAACGCTCCGCCCGCCAGCACCACCATCGAATATTATAATTTTGGCGCCGACGTCCGCGTCATTTGCCTGACCACCAACAAAGGTACCTGGCTGTACAACCTGCGTGGACAGCCCCTCACCGAGCGCCCCTTGACGAGCAAGTTCCCGGTCGTGGTGCGTTACGCCGAACAGTACAACAAACTTTTTCTCTACGCCACCACCGACAAGGCCCTGGAGGTTTGGACGGTAAAAATCAGGTAGCAAATTTTAACGGCCTGATTCCGACCTGTACACTGCGAATCTGTTTTCCTGAAAATGCTTTTTAATTCCCTGCAATTCCTGGTGTTTTTCGTCGTCGTCACGCTGGCGTACTACAGCCTGCCGTGGCGGGGCCGCTGGGTATTGCTCTTGCTGGCGAGTTGTTATTTCTACATCGTTTTTGTCCCGGCGTACATTGTCATTCTGTTTGCCACGATCGTCATCGACTACTACGCGGGAATTTGGATTGCCAAAACTCAGGGACGACAGCGAAAATGGCTACTCATCATTAGTCTGATTTCGAACATCGGTATTCTGGCGTTTTTCAAATACCTCGGTTTTTTTACCGGCAATATCGTGGGGCTGTTCAACGAAATCGGGTTGACCCAAGCCGCCGATTCCGTCAACGCCTATTCCCTGCGGGTACTCGGCAAGGTGCTGATCTTGTTCGGCCAACAACCCGTGCCCTCGTTCAACGTTGTCAGCACCATTCTGCCGGTGGGCCTTTCCTTCCACACGTTTCAGGCCATGAGTTACACCATCGAGGTGTACCGGGGCAACCAGAAAGTTGAACGGCATTTTGGCATTTACGCGCTGTACGTGATGTTTTACCCGCAATTGGTCGCCGGGCCAATCGAACGCCCGCAAAACGTCCTTTGGCAGTACCACACGTATTTTAAGTACGATTTTGAAAACATAAAGGCCGGACTGATGCAGATGGCCTGGGGGTTTTTTAAAAAAGTCGTCATTGCCGACCGGCTTTCGCTGGTGGTCGATGCCGCCTACAACCACGTGCCCCAGCAGAATGGAAGCACGTTGTTGGTGGCTACGCTGTTTTTTACCTTCCAGATTTACTGCGATTTTTCGGGCTACTCCGATATTGCCATTGGCGCGGCGCGGGTGATGGGTTTTACGTTGATGGAAAACTTCCGAACGCCCTACGCGGCCCGCTCGATTTCGGAATTTTGGCGACGATGGCACATTTCGCTGTCAACCTGGTTTCGCGATTATTTGTACATCCCGTTGGGCGGCAACCGGGTCGGTTTGTCCCGGCAGTATTTCAATCAGTTTTTCGTTTTTCTAATGAGTGGGCTTTGGCACGGGGCCAAATGGACCTTCGTGATTTGGGGCGCACTGCATGGGCTGTATCTGATTATGGCCCGTTGGCGGGACAAATGGATGGAAACCCAGGGCCTGAAGTTGCCCGAAGAAAAACCTTGGTACCAGACTCTGCAAGTAGTTTTGACGTTTGTGTTGGTGATGCTGACCTGGGTGTTTTTCCGGGCCAATGCCACCGATGATGCCTTCCAGATTTTGGGCAAGATTTTTACGCTTTCCTGGAACGAGCCGGTGTATTCGCCCTTCAACGGCGCAGAAATGGCTTTTTCGGTGGGTTTGATTGCGCTGATGTTGTTGAAAGAAAAATTCCTGTTTATCATTCCGACGCGCAACACGTTGGCCTTCGCCGGTGTTTTTCTCGTGCTGAGCGTGCTTTGTTACGTGTTCGGTATTTTTACTGCGAACCAATTCATTTATTTTCAATTTTAAGGGTGCCCCGTCGGACTGGGCGTCCCCGACGGCTTTTTGCGGGGACGCTCAGTCCGTCCGGCGGGTGTCAACCAAAATAGTTTGGAACTTCGCAAAAAGTGTTAAGTCCATTTATCCTCCGATGAAACTCGTACGCTACGCACTGTTACTGATGGCCCTAATCGCTTTTTTGGGCGGCTGTTCGCGGAGCGTCTACGTATCGCTGGCGGAACTCGGAATGGTACCCGACGATTTCCGGTACGGCGATTTGTACCGGTTGGCCAACCTACCCCAATTCAAACAGGAGCGGGAAATATGCCCGCCCGGAGGCCGGGATCAACCCCAACGACCCGTCGCGCTGTACGTAATTGGGGATAGTTTTCTGGAACCCGGTCGGATGGACTCCTCGGATTTTGTCGCCCAGACGTATCATTATTCGCACTGGGACAACCCAGCGACGGTAAAACTGGATACGGGACTTCATACAATTCTATTGCTTGAAACTGTAGAGCGGCACGCTCGGGAGCACTTCGCCAAACCCGCCGATCAACTGACTATTGTCGAAAAAGTGCCACCGAGCGCCGCCAACGAATCGGGATTGCTGACGGATTTGGGTACGTTTTTCACCGGTGAAAACGAAACGCGCCAGCGATTGCCCGAAGAGCAGTTAGAGAATCTGTTGTTCAACAATTCGTTGTGGCTTAATTTGAAAGAATGGAAAGCCGCGCTTACCCTGCGTTGGTTCGACCGGACTAACCCTAAAGTGGCTCTCTCGGGCGACCGGCAGCATTTGTTTTACGTGCTCGATACGGATAGCACCCTGATTCATTCATCGTTCAATCACCTGCCCTACGCGGAGGTGAATAGCCTGGTTGCGCACATCAACCAGACGGCCCTCAGGTATCGTAAACTGGGTTTCGATGAAGTTTGGTTAAGTATCATTCCCAACAAAACCAGCGTTGTCGAGCCGCAACGGGGAGCGTACAATCGCCTGATCGAGCGGGTACAAACGGCACCCGGTTTAACGCCCGAAGTCATCGACGCGTATCGCCTACTCAAACCCGGTCGGGCGGCGAATTACGAACGGAGCGATTCGCACTGGAACTGCCGGGGTCGGGCTTTGTGGCTATCCGAAGTCAATGCGAGATTGAGCAGAGGTGTAAAATAAAAAAGCCCCCGAGTACTTGGGGGCTTTTGGGTGGAAACAAGGGGATTCGAACCCATGACCTCCGCTCTGTCAAAGCGGCGCTCTAAACCAACTGAGCTATGCTTCCGGTTTGGGTTGGCAAAAATAGCAATCAACGGCGTTCCGCCAAGACAACGACCCGTATTTTTTGTACCGAAAGTCGCCAGAGCAGGGCGAAACCGACCACAAACAGCACCAGCAACACCAACATACTGTTGCGCATACTGCCCGTCAACTGCTCCACCAGGCCGTACATGAGCGTTCCCAGGACGATGGAAATCTTTTCGGTAACGTCATAAAAACTAAAAAACGACGCCGTGTCTTCGGTGTCGGCAGGCATCAGTTTGGCGTACGTGGAGCGGGAAAGTGCCTGAACCCCGCCCATCACCAGGCCGATGACTCCGGCCAGAATAAAAATATCGTTTTGCGTCGTGACAAAATAGGCCGTGCCGCAAATGCCCATCCAAATCACCACGGCAATCATCAGCGCCCGAACATTCCCGAATCGCTTGGAGAGTCGGGCAAACAGCGTTGCCCCGGCGATAGCGACCAACTGAATGAGTAACACGGTGATAATCAGCGATTGGGCGGGCAGATTTAATTCCTTGTCGGCAAAAATCGCCGCGACGTACATCACCGTTTGCACACCCATGCTGTAGAAAAAATAGGCCAATAAAAACCCCTTCAAGGCGGGCAAACCCTGCAATTGCCTGAATACCTGACCGAGTTCGCGAAACCCGTTGAGCAGCCAGCCGGGGCGTTTTTCGTAAGTGGCCCGATCCGCCGGAAGGCGGGAAAAAGTAAATTGCGCGAAACCCGCCCACCAAATCCCGACCGTCAGAAACGAAATCCGGGAGGCCATGCCCGACGAGACGTTGCCGTACCACTCGGGTTTGAGTAACATCGTCAGGTTGAAAACCATCAACAACACACTACCGATGTAGCCCATCGAAAATCCTCGGGCGCTGAGCGCATCAAACCGGTCGGAAGTGGCGATTTCGGGGAGAAACGAGTTGTAAAATACGATGCTCCCCGCCCAGCCGACCAGGGAAAACAAGAAGAAAAACGTGGCGGAAGTCGTGGTTTCACGGGTAAAAAAGTAGAGCAGGGCGCAGTTGATCGCACCGAGGTAGCAGAAGAATTGCAAAAACCGCTTTCGCCGCCCGCTGTAATCGGCAATGGCCGAACAAATCGGACTCGTCAGGGCGATAATCAAAAAAGCCGCTGAAATGGCATAGCTGAACAAGACCGAATTTTTGACGGGAATTCCCAGAAAATCAATGACATCCCCGCCCGATTCGTTGATGGCGGTGGCCCCAAAATACACGGGAAAAATGCCCGAAACAATGACCAGCGAATGCACCGAATTGGCCCAGTCGTAAAAGCACCAGGCATTGAGAACGCGGGGATCGTTTTTTTTCATGGAAAGGGGGGAATTCGTTGAAACTTTGTCAAAGTTCTAGAACTTTGACAAAGTTGAAAGTCGGTGCGGTGTGGGATACACGTCTTCCAGAAACTCCAGCACGGCCCGCGTGAAGGCATGGTTGGAATCGCCCGCGACCATGTGCCCCGCCCCCGATACGCTCACGCTCCGCACGTGGGGCACGGCGTCCAGAAATTCGGCCATAATACGTTCACTAACCACGTCGCTGATGCCACCGCGCACAATTAAAGTCGGTACGGTCAGGCGTTGGGCGGCTTCCATCAGGCGGGTTTCGTTTCGGGTTTGCTGGTCGGGCGTGGCGTTGGTGGTCGATTGCCGCCAGCTTTTGAGCATGGCCGGATCCCAGTGCCAGTACCAGCGCCCATCGTTGCGTTTGCGGAGGTTTTTTTCCAATCGGCCAAAATCCTGGGGCTTTGGGCGGTGAGGCAGGTACGCCGCCACGGCGTCGGCGGCTTCGTCGAGGCTGGCAAAACCCTGCTGCGCGTTGGCACTCATGAAGGCAAAAATCCGCTCGATGCCTTTTTGTTCGGCTTTAGGGGCAATATCGACCAGCACGATGCCCGAACAAATCGGCTCTTCGGTTTCGCCCTGGGCCAGCAAGGCGGTGAGGCCACCCATCGAAGCGCCCACCAGCGCGGGTTTTCGCCCCAACTTTTTGATGATCGCTTTCAGATCATCAACTAAAAATTCGATTCCGTACTGGCCCTCCGCCGACCAACTGCTGTCGCCGTGGCCACGGGCGTCGAAGGCCAGGGCGTAGTAGCCACGCTCGGCAACGCGTTCAGCCGAATCGCCCCAACTGTGGCGCGTTTGGCCGCCGCCGTGCAGGAGCAAGACGGGTAGATTTTGGGGATCACCGAAGGCATCGGCAGCTATGAAAAAACCGGGGAAGACTTCAAAACGCAGAAACTCAGAGGGCATGAATTTTTCCTTAAATTTTTGCCCGTAAAGGTAGCACGTTGCCCGGAAAGCCGACTTATCTTGCGTCTTTTCACCTGATCCAATCTGAACGCATGGCAACCTGGTTTCTCGCTAAAATTAAGTACACCAAAGAAATTGAACCCGAAAAATTCAAAGTCATTTCTGAAGCCTATTTGTTTGACGCCGTTTCCTACGCCGATGCGGAGGCACGGTTGCACGAACAACTGGCCACCAATGCCCCGGCGTTTCAACTCACTACCCTCACGCCCATGAAGTTGGTGGAAGTGTTTCACCACGAAGGCGGCGAGCAATGGTACAAATTGAAAGTGGTATTTATCAGCTACGACGAACAAACTCAGCAGGAAAAGAAAGTGCCTCACCTGATGCTGGTCAACGCCGAAACGCCCAAACAGGCCTACGAGCGCGTAGAGGAAAGTCTGGGTCGGGTCGATGATTATACCATCACGGATGTTAATCTGACGCCCATTCTGGAGGTCTTTCCTTACGAAGCGGAGAGCCGGAATCTGAGGCCATTGGCCGAAGTGATGGTGGCCAAAGAGCCGACTGCTTAAATACCCCTTCAAACCCTCCCCTAAAAAGGGAGGGCTTAAATTTAGCAGTGTTCACTCTTTCGGGGGAGGATTGGCAGGGAAATTCAATGCCGTTTCCGCTCCTGGTGCTTCAGATATTCATCCGCCGAAAATCGCCCTGAACCCACGATGACGTACAAAATCAGGAGTGCCAGGGTGACGACGGAGAGCCAGAGTTCAGAATTCAGGTAGGAGAATCCGCGCAAAATGTTGATAAAAAACACCGCCACGAACAAAATCGGAATCTGAACGGCTGACGCAAAACGCGTCATGATGCCGCACGCAATCAGAAAGCCGCCGACCAGGTGCGCGAACGCCACATAATGCACGGCGGCCATGGTCCAGATATTGAGGCCCTTCATGCCACCGATGAGGCTGGTCAGTTGATCCGTGTCGCTGATAAAGCTGATGCCGCGACCAAGCAGCAACAGCCCCAAAGCAATGCGTACGATGTCGAGCCAGGCGGGGTGATGGGCATCGCCCCAGTGCTCCATGCGTTGTATGACATTCATGTTGGTAAGAGGTTGGTTTTTAGAAAGGTACTCTTGTTTTTAGGTTTTGTCAAGAAGAAATTGGCTTTTAACAAAATGCGCCGCAGTCGTGGCGCTCCACCGGGTTTTAACGGCAGCTGGCGGATGAAAATGAAACAGATTCTCCTCCGTACTTTTCTCGCTTACGGACTATCGCTGGGAAGTTTACTGGCGCTGATGACTTGGGCTAAATACCGCTTGCTCGTTGCCGATCATGCCACCGAATTGTACGTATTGCTCGTCGCCGTGCTATTCATTTCCGTAGGCATCTGGGCGGGTTTACGCTGGTCGGCCCCACGGATCGTCCCAATCTGTCCGACTCCAGAGGTTCCCATTCAGCAAACCCAACCACACCCGTCCCGGCAGAAATTGCTCGAACGGCACGGCATCAGTCCCCGCGAGTGGGAAGTGCTGGTGTGCCTCGCCCAGGGTCTCAGCAACGAGGAAATCGCCCAAAAACTTTTCGTTTCGGCCAACACGGTGAAAACCCACCTCGGCAACGTGTACAGTAAACTGAACGTCAGCCGCCGTACACAGGCCATAGAAAAAGCCCGAACCCTTGGTCTTCTCTACTGACTCACCCGAATGGATGATTTTATGTAAAATCACCCATTCGGGTGAATGTTAAACCACGACGAATCATCAGTTTTGAAAAAAAAACGATGAATCGCACCATCCTTATTTTCGGACTTCTCGCCGGAACCATTGTTTCCGCGCTCCAATCATTTGCTATGCTGTTAGCCAAAGGCAACCGGGCCACCTTCGACTGGGGTATGGTCATCGGCTACGCCTCCATGCTCCTCGCGTTCTCCCTGATTTTCGTCGCCACCCGGAGTTACCGCGACCGATACCGGCAGGGAACGCTATCGTTCGGTCAGGGTTTCCGCATCGGTCTGGGCATCACGCTTATTGCCTCCGTGCTGTACACCCTCACGTGGGTGGTGGTCTACAAAACCGTTTACCCGGAATACCCGCAGGAGTACCGCCAGTACACGCTCGAAAAGATGCGGTCGGAAGGGAAAAGTGCCGCTGAAATCAGTGCCACGGCCAAACAACTAAGCACGGTCTTCGCCGACTACGACACGTGGTACGTACTGCTGGGCTACACCTTTCTGGAGATTTTTCCGGTAGGTCTGCTCGTTTCGCTGCTTAGTGCCTTGATTTTGAAACGCAAACCGGCCCCGGGGCTTTCCAGAGCTGGTTGAGGAATAGGAGGGAGAATTTGAGTCTGGGTTAAACTAGTCTTCTTTTACTCGTTACGCTGAACCAGGAAAATTTATCGCTTCCCGTACACGACGAACCCGGCTGCCGGGAGCGTCAAGGCGATGGCTTTGCCATTGCGAGCCTCAACGGGAATTTCAGCGGATCCGACGGAAGCATCCGTCGTAAAGAGTCGGTCGAATAATTCACCGGTACGGTTCAAGCCGTTGTCAATCGTGACCCAGGCCGTGCTGGGTTGGTCGGGATGCGTGTTTATCGCACAAACAAATTCGATGTTGTTGAAAATCCGTGACCAGGCGACCACGGAGCGCATCGGCCCGTCCAGCATCATGGGCAAGCCAAAGTTGGTGCCGTTGCCCGAGATTTGCCGCAGGTATTGTCGGCCCCGCCGGAGGGTCAGATGGCTTTTCCGAAACGCCAACAATCGGGCGATTTCGTGGAAAATGGGATTGTCTTCATCGAAAAAATGCCGTTCCCGACTGCGGAAAGCACCGAATTCGCCTCCGAACATCGTCTCGCGAATGTAGCGGTCGTTGCCCCCGTTGCCGTCGAAGCCTTGCTCCGTGCCGTAGTACAGGCAGGGAATACCCAACGTGGTCATGTTCAACCCGATGGCAGCGATCAACTGGCGATTTGCCCCCGAATCCGCGCAGAACCGAGCTTTGTTGCTTCCCTTGCGGACTTGATCGTGGTCGTCGAAGAGCGTCACGACGCGGTTGCGAAACCACACGTGCGATTCTTTTTGCACTAATTCGGAGTTGCGGAACAGGCGGAAATACTCGTTCGGATTCCGAAATCCTTTCACGAGGTATTCCAGTTTATCGGGAATATCGTCAATGCCCAGTGCGGCATCGAGTCCGGTCAACTCCAGGGTTTCGAAGGCCCGCTGCCGCCCCCCGGTGATTTCGCCGATGAGGTAGAAATTCTCCTTGCCCAGACTTGCGGTAAATTCCTTGATGACCGCCGAGAAGAAGCGCGTCGCGCCTAAATCCATGTGCTTCACCGTATCGATCCGAAACCCGTCCACGTCGGTGAGGGCGATCCAGTATTTGAACACCTCGCACAGCGCGTTCAGCGCGGCGGAAGGCCGGTAGTCGTCGAGTGGTCCGCTTCCGTGGTTTACGTCTTTCAGGCTCTCGAAATCGCCCTCGCAAAATTCCGGGGCCGTGTCCCAATTCTGTATTTTACCCCGTTGCGTAAACGTCTCCGGGGCTTGCAATTCCTCCGGCCATACGGCCCCGTCGGGCCACTCGCCGGGTGAAACCGCCAGGTCGACGGGCGCGAAGGGCAGCGTGGGCTG
This sequence comes from Cytophagaceae bacterium, assembly GCA_026785975.1. GTDB lineage: Bacteria > Bacteroidota > Bacteroidia > Cytophagales > Spirosomataceae > JAJAZB01. The sequence continues at coordinate 11,578 of JAJAZB010000211.1, forward strand.
ACCAAGCCGATTGCGGTATCCGGCCACCGGGTACGTGCGGCCCCGGTCGTACACCGGCTGGCCGTCGCGGTAGGCAAACACGTCGCCGGTGTGGTTCAGAATAATGTCGAGAATCACGTAAATCCCGTGGTCGTGGGCGGTTTTGACGGTTTCCACGAGTTCATCGCGGGTACCAAACCGGGGTTCTACGTCGAGAAACTGCTGAATGCCGTAGCCGTGGTAGCTTTCCTGCGCGGCCACTTGTTTGAACACCGGGCTAATCCAGATGGCGGTCACGCCGAGGCGTTTGAGGTAGCCCATTTTGCTGATTAACCCGCGCAACGTGCCCCCGACAAAACGGGTCCCGGCTTCGCGCCAGAGTTGGGCATCGGCCTCGTTTTGCACGGCGTTACCCGCGTCAGTGGACTGAAAAGCGAGTGTGGTGCCACCGGGTACCGGATTCCCGTCGTTGTCGATGTAGCCTTGTTCCTGGCCATCCGAAAACCGGTCGAGCAAGAGGAAATACAGCGTGTGATCTTCCCAGGCCAGCGGGGAAGTATGGTAGGGGCGGTTGGTCAGCGCGCGAAAGTCGAGTTCGCGCAGGCTTTTGGGATTGTTCATGGGAGAAAGAGTTTGAGCGGGGAATAAAAAAAGCGGCGGGTATGTACCCACCGCTAAATTCGTTCTTCGTTTTGGTCTTTTTGTGACCGTTTGCTCAAATCTTGGCACCGTTCGTTCGACTGCGAAGCAGAGGATAACGCCGGAAAGATTGATGCAAGTTAGATTAAATGAACTATTGCTTAGGGGCGTTCCAGACGTTTTTTCTGGCATCTGCGTCGCAGACGGATATGAGGATTTCGATTTCAACTATGAACAATTTGGTTTGTCCCTTAGAAGCACCTCAAATTATTTAGTCTCAAAAAGTCAATCTCTCAACTGAGGCGTAATTTTCACGGTGTCTGATTCGATTTCAATTGAGTAGCTTTGATTTAATTCAATGCCATTCGTGAAATACCCAAAATCTATAATTCGAGGTGTGCTTGAAACCGTGAACTTCAATTGGTAACCGCCGTCCGAGTCTGGTAATTTACTTTGGTTAATACTCACTCTTTCGATCATTTGAGGGGCAATTGAACTTACGTCGAAAAGCTCGGTGGTCTTTCCTCCATTCTGAGCAACAAGTTTAACAGCAGTAACGGTAGAATTCATGCTGTTCTTAATGAGGTATGTGATTCCATCGCCCCCCTTTTTACCACATGAAAAAAGGAAACAAGCCAGAAAAATGCAAAGAAAATTTCTCATGTTGAGTGAGCTTAAAGTTTACAAAATTCTAACAAGGGTTGTTTTGTTCACGTTACTGATGTCGGAGGTTTTACTTACCTGAACAGAATTATTAGCTAAATTTCGCCACCTTGGTCTGTCCCCTTACAGGCCGGAACTGAGAAGCAAGTCGTGTTGTGGTCTGTCAGGGTACAGACCACGGAAGTGAAGTAGAATTATTCAAAAACCGTCTTCCCCGACATTGCGAGGAGGTACGACAAAGCAATCTGCCGCCGAAAACTATTCCAGGAAAGCTGGTATACAACTCAGGTTAGCTCGCTTCAGTAGATTGCTTCGTCAGTCACTTCGTTCCTTCTCGCAATAACGATGCATGCTTAACATTATCACTTTCCAATTGAAGAAAGCATGAATTCTTTTGCTTCAACTGCTTTGTATAGATTAAACTCAGGATCTGGCATAATGTAATATCTGGGATTTGGATCGATCAATGTTTCACCACCCTCAAATACAGCCCTATCTCTGATAGATGA
>JAJAZB010000212.1 GCA_026785975.1 Cytophagaceae bacterium
AATTGCTCCATAGCGTAGGGTTTAAACCCTACGCTATGGAGCAATTCTTTTTTGAACGTTCTTTGATGGTTTCTTTCAACATCGTTTACCCATGAAACTCTTCACCGTTGAGCAAATCCGCGCCTGGGATGCCTACACGATGGAACACGAGCCGGTTTCGTCCGTTGATTTAATGGAACGGGCGGCGTCGGCGCTGGCGGACTGGCTGCTGGCTGCTTACGCACCGACCGGAGAACTACGCGTCGGCGGTCGGAGCTACCTGTTTTGTGGGATGGGCAACAACGGCGGCGATGGGTTGGTGGTAGCCCGGCTGCTGAGCCAGGCAGGTTGGCCCGTCGAGGTGTTCGTGGTGCGCCACGCGGAGCGATCATCGCCCGATTTTCAAATTAATCTTGACCGGTTTGAAAAAATTGGAAACGTAACCTGGGTTGAACCAGAACATCCCGTTTTCCCCGAAATTCCGCCCGATTCGCTGGTGATCGACGCGCTGCTCGGCACTGGCCTGAGCCGCCCGGCGAGCGGAATTCTGGCCGAAATCATTGGAAAAATTAACGCCTCCGACGCCACCGTCGTGGCGGTAGACATCGCCTCGGGTCTTTTCGCCGATGCACCCAATGGCCCCGGCGATCCCATCGTCCGGCCTACGCACACGGTTACGTTTCAACGGCCAAAACTGGCTTTTATGCAACCTAAACTGGCTGAATTTGTCGGGCAAGGACACGTGCTCGACATCGGGCTTTCAACGGAATTTGACGAAAAGACGGACACGCCTTTTTTTCTCACCGACGCACCCGAAATTCAGCGAATTCAAAAACCCCGCAGTCAATTTTCGCACAAAGGCACGTACGGTCACGCCCTATTGCTGGTGGGGAGTTTCGGTAAAATTGGGGCGGCGGTCCTGGCGGCGCGGGCTTGCCTGCGAAGTGGCGTTGGGCTGCTTACCGTGCAGGTGCCCGGCTGCGGCTATGACATCCTGCAAACCACCGCGCCCGAAGCCATGTGCCTCATCGACCCCGACGAGCAGACGCACACGACGGTACCCGATTTGGCCCCGTACCAAAGTATCGGTGTCGGGCCGGGCTTGGGCAAGGACGAAAAAACAGCCGCGTTTTTGGCAGAATTACTCGAAAAAGCCGGGAAAGCCAACGTGCCGCTCGTGGTGGATGCCGACGCACTAAACCTGCTTTCGGAGGATAAAAATTTATTCGCAAAACTCCCGCCCGGTAGCCTGCTTACGCCCCATCCGAAGGAGTTTGAACGCTTGGCGGGGAAGTGGGCCAACGACTACGAAAAGCTGGCGCTGCTCCGGGATTTTTGCCAAAAATACCGCGTCGTGGTGACGCTGAAAGGTGCGTACACCGCCATCGGTACGCCGGAAGGCGAAGTGCATTTCAACACCACCGGCAACCCCGGCATGGCGACCGGCGGCACCGGCGATGTGCTGACTGGCGTGCTGACGGCGCTTCGGGCACAGGGTTACGGGCCGGTAGAAGCGGCGAAGTTCGGCGTGTTTCAGCACGGCCTGGCGGGTGATCGGGCCGTGGAAAAGCGGGGCTTTTCAACCTTGATCGCGGGTGATTTGGTCGAGCATCTCGGCTGGTAGGTCGGCAACAGTATCCACGTCGCTGAGAACGGGCAGTAAGTAAAACGATTTGTTGAGTCGGCCCAAATCGTCGAGCGTATCGCGCAGGACGGAGGCCGTGCTCCAGGTTTTGTTCCGGAAAATTTTCCCTTCAACCTGTTTCATGCCCAGCAAATAATACCCCCCGTCGCGGGCCGGGCCGATGACAAAATCGTGGGTTTCGAGCGCGATAAAGGCTTTAATCAGCAAACTACCCGATAGCTCCGGGCAGTCGGAACCGACGATAATGGCCCGCGTAACGCCTTTTTCAGCCAACACCTTTTGAAATGCATCATTCATCCGATCACCGAGGGTTGGGCCGTGTTGTACCTTTTTTTCGTAATTCGGGCTGTTCCACTCGTCAGTTTCATCCACAAAATCGGAGTAGAACAGAAATTTACGAAACGGTAAACCTTCGGTAGTTTGGCGGGTGCTGGTGAGGAGAAGTTGGTAAATCCGGAGGGCTTTTTCGTCGCCTAATTCCTGCGCAATCCGGGTTTTAACGTAGCCCGCGCGCGGGTTTTTGATAAAAACAAGCAGAGCCTGATGCGCATGAGCAGCGAGGGGCATATCAGTTTTTCAAAGATGGAAGTTTGAATTGAGTTCACCCGTCATTGCAGGCAGACGCCCGTCATTGCGAGAAAGGAACGCAGTGACTGACGAAGCAATCTGTCGGAGCGGGCCAGAATCATTGGTAGGCCAGCTTTTCGGGTGTGGCTTCGGCAGCAGATTGCTTCGTCGTTCCTCCTCGCAATGACGGGCGTCTGCCTGCAATGACGGGTTTACGCCCCATTCACGCCGCCACCTCGCCGCCACAACTGCTGCCTGCCCCGGCGGTGCAGCCGTAGCAGTGTTGTTTCAAAACAATGTTGCGGTCGTTGAGGGCCTGAACGTTAAAATCGCTGACGTGTTGGGGGGCAGTACTTTCCACCGTCAGGTCGAGCATTTGGTTGAAATCGCAGTCGTACAAACGACCGTCCCAACCCACCGAAATGGTGTTGCGGCACATGACGTTGAGGGCGGCCGTGGGGTTGAAGGCGTTTACGAGTTTTTCCATGTACTTCTCGTAATTGCCGCTGCGCATCAGGTAATCGAGGTAGCGACTGATGGGCATATTGGTGATAGCAAACAGGCTGTTGAAGGCAACACCGTGGTTTTTTTGCAACGCAAGTTTAAAATCGCGCTCCAACTCGGCCTGCGGTGGCGGCATAAACGCCCCCGCCGGATTGTAAACTAAATTGAGCGTCAGCCCGGTACCGGGCTGACCGTAGCCGACCGCGTTGAGCAATTTTAAGGCTTCGATGGAGTCCTGGAAAACGCCATTGCCCCGCTGCCGATCCGTGCGGCTGGCTTCGTAAAACGGCAGCGACGACACCACCTCGACACCATGCCGGGCGTAAAATTCGGGCAAATCGCGGTACTTGGGATTGGCCACGATGATCGTCAGGTTGCAACGCACCATGACGTGACGGCCCAGTTTTTTGACTTCTTCGACAAACCAGCGAAAATCTGGATTCATCTCCGGTGCTCCGCCCGTTAGATCCACCGTCGAAATGTCCGTCTGCGCCAGGGCGTGTAGGCATTGCTGCATCGTGGCGCGGGTCATAATTTCCTTGCGATCCGGCCCGGCATCCACGTGACAATGCGCGCAGGTTTGGTTGCACATTTTGCCGAGATTAACCTGGAAAATCTCAATGCCCGTGGGCCGCAAGGGATTCAGGCCGTAGGTGGCGAGTTTTTCGGCAAAAGGGGGCAAAGCGGGCTGATCCAGCACGTCGAGTTGCTGCTGACTGTGAGATAGCGGGTGCTGGCTGGCGCGGAGGCTTTTCATAAAGAGGATTCAGGAGTCAGGATTCAGGAGTCAGGAGAGAATTGTATTTCTACTTAATTCTGATTCCTGACTTCTGAGTCCTCCTCCCAACTACATACTGATTTCTTTGACTTTGTTCATCATTTGGACGCCGTGGACGAGGGTGGCGCCGCCCCGGATGGCCGCCGCCACGTGGACGGCTTCCATCATCATGCCTTCGGTGGCCCCTTTTTCGTAGGCATCAGTGGAGTAGGCATCGATGCAGTACGGACACTGCACGGTGTGCGATACGGCCAGGGCGATGAGCGATTTCTCGCGGGCGGTGAGTTCGCCTTCCTTGAAAACATCGCCGTAATAACTGAAAAACTTATCGGCCAGGCCTTTGTTCCATTCGCCGATGTTGCCGAATTTCTGGAGGTCGGCGGGGTTGTAGTAGGTTTCCACGGTTGGGAAAAGTTGGAGGTAGTGAATCGTTGCGGGTAGAATGAATACAAACCCGGTAAAAGTTCATGCCCGTTCGTTCAAACCTACGAAAAAAGCCCGCCAATGGAGGATTGGCGGGCGGACATTCGGCGGCAAAAATTTCACTTCGCCAGCCGCAACGCCTCGGCGTAGGCGTTGGGCAGGGGGCTTTCTTCCACGGCGTGCGCGGCTTTTTCCACGTCGTAAGCTACCCGCACAAATTCTACGCCGAGGGCCTCGGGTTGGTCGGCGGGGCTGGTTTCATCAATCGTCAGCAGCACGTACCCGGCGCGGGGGTCGCCGTCTTTGGGTTTGCCGACCGAACCGATGTTGATGGCGTGGCGGAAACGCGGACCGGTTTCGGTGTCTTCGGTCAAAATCCGGTGGTATGGTTTGTGGGTGTGGCCGAAACACATCACGTCGGCATTGGCCTGCGTCATCACGTGCTTCAGGCTTTTTTCTTCCCGGTCTTCAAGCAGATACTCGTTGATTCGTCGCGGACTGCCGTGGACGAAGAGCAGATTCAGAAATTCTTGCCCGCCCCAGAGCCGTTCGGGGTTGTTGCTCAGGTCGAATTCGAGGCGAATGTGCGCGGGAAGCGTGCGCAAAAACGCCCGCTCGTCGGGGCCGACGACTTCGTTGGTGTAGGCAATCGACACCTTGCCGTTGGCCTTTTCCTGCTCCTCGCGGTAGGCACAACCGCAGTCGTCGGAGGCGCGGCCAATGCCGAAGTCGTAGTTTCCGGCAATCGTGGGAATACCCCGCCGCCGGATTTCGGCGATTACTTCGTTGGGCCAGATGTTGTAACCGACCAAATCGCCGAGGCAATACACGGCGTCAGGTTTACGGGCGTCGATGTCGGCCAACACGGCTTCGAGGGCGGGCAGGTTGGCGTGGATGTCGGAAAAAAGGGCGACTTTCATGCAGGGGTTGGATAAAAAATTCGGTTTAGCATCACCGCCGCGAGCACACCCAGCGGCGGGGCCGTGAGGTAAATCCAGAGGAAATTGAATTGGCCGGAAACCAGCGCCGGGGCCAGCGAGCGGGCGGGGTTCATCGACGCCCCGCACACCGGCCCGGCAAACAGCGCCTCCAGCCCCACCGTCGCGCCGATGGCGATGGCAGCGGTAATGCCTTTTTCTTTCGCGCCGGTCGTAACGTTGAGAATGACCAGCATCAGCAGCAGAGTCAACAGGGTTTCAAACACGAAGGATTGCATTGCCGAGCCAGCGGGCAACGTAGCGCCGAGCCGTTGGTTCTCGGGAAAAAGCAAGCGCAATAGCCCACTGGCAACGAGCGCCCCGAGGGTTTGGGCCAGCAGGTACGGGCCAACCCGGTTCCAGGCAAACCGACCCGCCAGGGCAAAACCCAGCGTAACGGCGGGGTTGAAATGCGCCCCTGACACCTCGCCGAGGGCAAAAATGAGTACCATCGCCACCAGCCCGAACGTGGCCGCAATGCCCGCGTGACCCGGCTGACTGAACGTCTGACTAACCACGATGGCCCCCGTTCCGGCGAAAACGAGGAAGAACGTGCCGAAGGCTTCGGCAATCAGGCTCCGGTTCATGCTCAGCAGCAACTCGAATCCGGGCCGCAACAGGCGGCTTTGGCTTCGTTGCTGTGTGCATTAATTTTTTTCGTCCCTGCTTTTTCGCCGTACACCGTGATACTCACCACGCCCGCGCCGGAGGCCCGGAAGTCGGCGAGTTGTGGTTCCGATAAATAAGATTTCAAAATCTCATCGGGTAGGGAAATGGGTTTGGCTTTTTGCAAACTCAGGTTCTGAAAACCCGCCTCGCGCAGTCCGCCGAGGTAGGCTTCCTGGTCGATGGCCCCGCTCACGCAACCCGCGTAGAGTTCGGCGGCCTGCTTGATTTCCTCCGGTAATTCCCCAACCAGCACGATGTCGGAAATACTGAAATGCCCGCCGGGTTTCAAAACCCGAAACATATCCCGGAAAACCGCCGGTTTGTCGGGTACCAGATTGAGCACGCAATTGCTCACGATCACGTCGGCGACGGTGTCCGAAACGGGCATGGCCTCGATGTCGCCGAAGCGAAATTCAACGTTGTTGAAACCGCGCACCTCCGCATTGCGGCGGGCTTTTTCGATCATCGCGGGCGTGAAATCCACGCCGATCACCTTGCCTGTCGGGCCGGTTTCGTGGCGGGCTACGAAGGCATCGTTGCCCGCGCCCGAGCCGAGGTCGATCACCGTGTCGCCGGGCCGAATTTGGGCAAACTGCGTGGGTAAGCCGCAGCCCAAGCCTAAATCCGCTTCGGGCACGTAGCCTTCGAGTTGGGCGTAGCTTTCGGCCATGACGGCGGTATCGACGGTAGAAAGCGACGGGCCGGAGCCGCAGCAGGATGCGGAATTTTGGTCAAAACCTTGCTGGGCTACCCGCGTGTACGAATCGCGCACGAGGGTTTTGAGTTGATGTTCGGGGTTTTCCATGGTTGAGTAAAATTTTAACTTGTTAAAGTAATTCGTACACATACGGCGCTTTAAAAACCTGGATAGGACTACATGCCCACCCGCTCACTGCGCCGTTCCAGCAGCACGATGTCGCGCCATTCGCCGAGGCGCTGCCCGAGCCGTTCGCGGACGCCCACGAGCCGGAAACCTGCTTTTTCGTGGAGCCGAAGGCTGGCCTCGTTGAGCGCGTCGATGCTGGCCTGGAGCGTCCAGAGGCCACTTTCCTCGGAGGCTCTGATGACCTCGACGAGCAGGAGCAAACCAACGCCCCGCCCGCGAAACGCCTCGGCAACGTACACGCTCACTTCGGCGACTCCGCCGAACACGCAGCGACCCGACACGGACGAAAGGGCAACCCAACCCGCGACGATCTCGTTTTCGACGGCCACAAAACGATTGTGCGGCAAGTGGCTTTCGGCCCAGTCGGCCCAGGTGGGTACGCTGGTTTCGAGCGTGGCGATGCCGGCGGCCATGCCTTCGGCGTAAATGCGCAGCACGTCGGCGGCGTGAATCGGGGTTAATTCCTGAATCAGCAACATTTCATTTGTTCGTCGGTGGTGGTGAAAAAGCCGTCGAAGAGGTCTTTGGCGGCGGCAAACGCGGCTTCATCGATGCAATAGCACACGTTTAAGCCGTCCACGTTGCCTTGAATCAATCCGCCATTTTTGAGTTCCTGCAAATGCTGGCTGACGGTGGTGCGGCTGAGTGGCAGTTCCAGGGCAATATCGCCCGAAATGCAGGTTTTCGTTTTGGCTAAATGCTGTAAAATGGCCACCCGCGCCGGGTGCGAAAGGAGCTTGGCAATCCGGGCGACTTCGCGTTGGGTATCGGCAAACGCTTCGGTTTTGGCGTACATAATCTGAATTATTCAAGTATGACGCAAACATACATCGTAAAATACAGAATGCAAATTTGGATAAGGGATTTTTTTCAGCAAGAATCTTAACTCTTCTGCTTTCCTTGACATTGCCAACGAGTTTATCTTACTTTAATCCCTGATCCTCAAGCTACTTTCTCATGCGGTACCTCCTGCTTTTCACCATCGTGTTGTTGTGGCAGAGCGCTACGGCTCAGGAATGCCAACCGCTGACGCTGGCGCAACTCCAACAGATTTACAAGTCGTCCGACCGACCAGACCGAATTCTGGAGCAAGGTTTTTCAGTACCCTTAGTGAAGGCGGATTACTCTGTTGTTTACCAACGTTGCCGAAAAATCGTTGGCTACGCCGATGAAACCGAAATCGTGACGCTGCCGGAACTTATCACGGACGGGAATCGTAGCCGGGGGATTTCGTTGACGACCTACGACCCGGACACCTACGCCCGCATTCAGGCCGAAGCCAAAGCGAAGTACACCGCACTGACTTCGTTGAAGAGCCAATCGGGTACGTACACCGCAGGCTATTCCGACGGGAAAATTGCTTACCTGTTTGGTACGGTGAACGTCCGGCAGGTGACGGGTGCGGCGCGATTCCGGATTGGGTTGATGCCAATTTCGGCGCTGTGAACTTACTTCAGAAGCAATTGCTCATCCGGCCTGGTAGAGTGCTGAACCGGAGAGAGCTAGAAATAAAAATATTCTGATATTCAGCAACTTAAATATAAATCATCCGTAGCGAGGGACTTAAGTCCCTCGCTACGGATGATGAGTGCTACGAATAAAGCGCTTAAAATCAAGGCGCTTAGATTCTAACTCTTGATTTGCAGTAAAAACCCACCTCAGTACATTTAAGGCACAAAAACCGGGTAAGCACGTACAGCGCTTGCCTGGTTTTTGTAGTATTATTGTCCGATTCATTTCTGGTATGCTCGATAAGAAACAGCTTTCCGAACGCGACATCTGCACCAAATTCATTACGCCCGCCATCGAGCAAGCGGGTTGGAAAGATAAATTTCTGGAGGAGGTTTCGTTTACCGACGGCCGCATTTACGTGCGTGGCAAAATGACCGCCCGTGGCAAGGCCAAACGAGCCGATTTCATTCTCTACTACAAGTCTAATATTCCAATTGCGATCATCGAGGCGAAGGACAACAAACACACTGTTTCCGATGGCATGCAACAAGCCTTGGAGTACGCCCGGATTCTCGACATTCCTTGCGTGTTCAGCAGCAACGGCGACGGTTTTCTCTTTCACGACCGCACGGCCACCGATGAAACCATTGAGCAGGAAGTAAGTTTAGAGGACTTTCCAACACCCGAAACGCTCTGGGAACGGTACAAACGCTACAAGGGCCTTGAAACGGAGGCAGAGGAAGCCATTGCCGCCCAGGATTATTTTGTGGACAGTTCGGGGCGACGCCCCCGCTACTACCAGCAAATCGCGGTGAACCGCTCGACCGAGGCCATTGCCAAAGGACAGAACCGCATTTTGCTCGTGATGGCTACGGGCACGGGTAAAACGTACACGGCCTTCCAGATTATCTACCGGCTTTGGAAATCGCGAAGGAAGAAACGGATTTTGTTTCTGGCCGACCGTACCGCGTTGATTGACCAAACCCGGCGGGGTGACTTCAAGCACTTCAAAGACAAAATGACGATTATCCGCAAGAAAGTGGTGGACGAAAACGGCAGGGCACGGATGGTCGTCAACCGAAAGCGGGGTATTGATTCGACCGATAAAGCCTATGAAATTTTCCTGGGCCTCTACCAGGGTCTGACCGGCACGGAGGGCATCGACACCTACAAGGATTTTTCGCCTGATTTCTTCGACCTCATCGTCGTGGACGAGTGTCACCGGTGCAGCGCGGCCGACGATTCGGCCTGGCGGGAAATCCTGACCTACTTCGGCAACGCTACCCACATCGGCCTGACCGCCACCCCCCGTGAAACCGAAGCGATTTCCAACAGCGACTACTTCGGCGACCCGGTTTACACCTACTCGCTCCGGCAGGGCATTGAAGATGGCTTTCTGGCCCCGTACCGTGTGGTGCGGGTGGGGCTAAACATCGACCTCGAAGGCTGGCGGCCCCCGAAAGGCAAGCTCGACAAACGAGGTAACCCGGTGGAAGACCGGATTTACAACCGCTCCGATTTCGACCGGAACATCGTGGTGGACGAACGCCGCCGGTTGGTGGCCGAAAAAATCACCGAGTACCTCAAAGGCCACAACCGCTTTGCCAAAACCATTGTGTTTTGCGTAGACATCGAGCACGCTGAAGGGATGCGCTCGGCCCTGGCCCGGCAAAACGCCGACCTGGTGCGCCAGAACTACAAGTACGTGATGCGCATCACCGGCGACGAGGAGGAAGGCAAACGCGAACTCGACAACTTCATTAACCCCGAAGAACGCTACCCGGTCATTGCCACCACGTCCAAGCTGATGACCACGGGTGTGGATGCCCAAACCTGCCAGCTCATTGTGCTCGACAGCAACATTCATTCGATGACTGAGTTCAAGCAAATCATTGGGCGGGGTACGCGTATCAACGAAGAATTTGGTAAACTTTATTTCACCATCCTCGACTTCCGCAACGTCACCGACCTGTTTGCCGACCCGGATTTCGACGGCGATACGGTGCGGATAAAAGTGCTGGGTGAAGCCGATACGCTGGCGACGATCGAAGCCGAAGAGCAGACCGACCTGGACCCGCTGGTAGACGAAGAAAGTGGCGAAGCCCTCAAGCCAGAACCACCGCGCATCCGCTACCTGGTGCAGGATGCCGATGCCGGGGCGAACGAACCCAGCGGCAAGGTGTACATCAACGGCGTGGACGTGTCGGTGCTGGTGAGCCGGGAACTGGTATTCGACAACGACGGGAAACCCCTGCTGGTGGGCCTCAAGGACTTTACCCGCGACAAAGTTCGGGAGAAGTTTCGCAGCCTCGATGACTTCCTGACCTACTGGAGTGCCGCCGACCGCAAGGAGGCCATCGTGGCTGAACTCGCGGCGCAGAACGTACTGCTCGACGCCTTCACCGCTGCGGTGGACAAGGAAGCCGACCTGTTCGACCTGATTTGCCACGTGGCTTTCGACCAAAACCACTCACCCGCCGCGAACGGGCCGAAAACGTGAAGAAACGCAACTACTTCACCCGCTACGGCGAGGTGGCCCGGAAGGTACTGGAAGCCTTGCTCGACAAATACGCCGATGAAGGCATCGCCGACCTGGAAAGTACGGAAGTGCTGAAAGTGCAACCCCTCGATCGCTTTGGCTCCCCGGTGGAAATCCTTCGGCAATTCGGCGGCAAACCCGCCTACCTCCAGGCTGTGCGCGAATTGGAACGGGCCATTTACCAGGTAACGGCGTAATCATCCTTAAGCATCCGTAGCGAGGGACTTAAGTCCCTCGCTACGGATGGAATACCATGAAAGAAACAACAGCTGCTGTACGCCATAAAGTTTAGGCGTAAGCTGCGCCATTAAGTTTGGTACTTTGTTCTTTGAAAGAAGGTTAAACTTTGGATACATTCCACTGTGAGGCTACTGGCCGGAAGTTGTTTGACAACTTTATAGGTGGATAGAACCTCCCAGTGCAGACCATCGGTCGTCAGTCGTAGCTGAACCCATTGGTGATGGAAGAGTACCCCCACGCTGTAGACCTGCCCAAAGTGAACAATTTGGCCAGCCTTTGACACCTTGCGGGGGTAGAGTTTAGGGCTTAAAAAGCCATACACCCGCGCGATGGTGAAGTCCAAGGGGGTATACAGCCGACGACTCGTTTCCAACTCAGGAAAAGCCAGTAGCCGACTTTTCCCCAGTAAGCGCAACACGGGATAGTCTTCTCGCTGTAGGGCCAGACTCGCCCTGAGGCGCTGTTGCAAATCCCCGTAGTTAGCGGCTTTGGCGATCTCAGCCCAACGGGCCGTCGTATCCTGCATCTTCTCGACGCGGGCGTTTTGTTGGGGACAGTGGGGCTTGTTCCAGATCATGTCTACCGCACCGGCGGCCCGGATCAATAGCAATTAGCCACAAGGCTAGTACCGGCGTAAGCTGACCGGAGGGCGCACCCAGGGGCAGTCCATTGTCGACTCGCATGGCACCGGGCTTGCCCCAGCGGATGAAGGTCTCGATGAGTCGCTGGCGCAATTCAGCCAGCGGAACCTGGCAAATCCGTTTGTGGGGGGAAAACCAGCGCTTCCAGACCGGCTCCGCTGTGTTCATCGGTGATCGTCAGGTAACAGGCCGGACAGCCATCAGCCAGCATCAGGTTCTCTTTGGCATCCACCTGCCAGATGTTGTGAACCGCTTTGGCCTGACCTATGCTGGGCTGACGGGGCTGTTGGCGGGGTTTGGTCAGGTGTTGTTGGCCAAACCAGCGCTGCAGGGTGCGAACCGATGGCGTTCGATCAGGGCCGTAGCGGGCAAGCAGTTTAAGCCGGATCAGGGGAGCACCCCACCCGGCGTGGTGACGTTTAAGCCATAAGCTGACCCGGTGCAGAAGGGCTTCGCTGGTTGGCTGTTTAGGCCCACAGTTGCCATAGCCTACCCCTAAATGGCCCTGCTGTTTGTAGCGAGCCGATAGGTTCCGCACGGTGGCAAAGGGCATCTGAAGGTGTTGGCTAATGTCAGCCAGTGTCTGGCCTTGTTCTTTGAGGGCAATAAGTTGCTCTCGCTGACCTATTTCGGTGGCGCGTCCCATAGTTAACCGGCTTATCAAAGAACAAAAATACTCGACTAGTGTTTCTTAAAGACTAAGTAGTCGGGTATAACTTATGAAGTTTGATGCGGGCATCTTTTGCCGTAAACTGCCAGTTGGCCTTGGCTTGTTTGGTATTCCGTTTCGTTTGCCACGCACTGATTTCAGCTATTGATAACTCTTTGGTGGCAATGTGCCGGTTTAAGCAATGGCGTTGCAAAATTGACAGTTCGATTTCGGCCATGTCCAACCAACTGCCATGCTTGGGAGTATACACAAACTCCAGACGATCCAGATAGCTTTTAGCTTTTTCGGCTCCAAAAACCAGGTAAAACGCACTGGGCTTGTGTGCGCTCAGGTTATCACCCACTACTGTCATTTTCAAACATTTAGCGTAAGGGCCATCTAATAAACCGGCCAGTACTCCTACCCACGTGATGGCCTTATGCCGGGTGGCCGGTGCCATCGTCTTTGACCTCCACAAAACGTTGACCAGCCAACGGTTCAAACGCCATGTAAATCTCACCTACGCCAGGCCGGATATACCGCGCGGGCGGCCCCGTCAGAATCTTCAATTCGTGTTCCGTCGGCTGATCTATATTGTGTGATTCCGATGAGCTGTTTGGGTGATTCATCCACGCAAACAACGGGAAATCGTTCATCGTAGGGGCGTTCATATACTGCCAGCACGTTTTCCATATGATCGCATCGGCGAACCGACACAAAATCAGCACTTTGCTTAGGCGGAATGATCCACGATTTGACCCGCCAGGGCTTCAGTTCATTTTTTTTAGCCCGGTCGCTACACTCGTGTGGGATAGACTCTCGACGATTCCTAACTCAACAAGTCGGTCGGCGATAGCCTGTAACTTCCAGCGACTTTCGCCAGCAGGTGGTTCACTACAGGCAATCGCAATCGTATGGGCTTCAACCTCTCCCGTCAGTTTTTTATCGGAGCGGGGCTGGCGGGGTTTGGGCAGAAAGACAGCCAGCCCTCGCTCACAGAAATCCTTACGAATCCGCTCCACACTACGCACTGAGAGGTGATAAGTAGTCGCAACGCGGGTTTCGCTCTGGCGTTCTACCGCATCGTCACTGGCCAGGAGTACGTGCGCTTTTTGGAGCAGTTTGGCGGAAGTTTTTCCTTTCTGGACCTTAGCCAGCAATTCGGTTCGTTCGGTGGCCGTAAGCGTTAAACGATGCATAATCATAGTCAGCGGAGTTTGTGGCCAAAAGCACAAAAAGCCGCTAAACTGCCCTTTAAGTAACACTACCTACAACCGCACAATCTCCGCGCCAATCGCATTGAGGCGGGTGTCGATGTGCTGATAGCCCCGGTCAATCTGCTCGATGTTGTCGATGATACTGACGCCCTTAGCCGACATCGCCGCGATGAGCAGCGACACGCCCGCCCGGATGTCGGGCGAGGTCATGCGGATGCCGCGTAGTTGGTTTTCGCGGCCCAGACCCACCACAGTCGCGCGGTGCGGGTCGCAGAGGATGATTTGCGCCCCCATTTCCATGAGTTTATCGACGAAAAACAGGCGGCTTTCAAACATTTTCTGGTGAATCAACACCGTGCCCTTCGCTTGAATGGCCGTGACCAGCACGATGCTCAGCAAATCGGGCGTGAAACCCGGCCAGGGCGCATCGGCCACTGTGAGCATGGAGCCGTCGATAAACGTTTCGATTTCGTATACATCCTGCGCGGGGATGTACAGGTCGTCGCCCCGGATTTCGAGTTGAATGCCCAATTTTCGGAAGGTCGCCGGGATAACGCCGAGGTCGGGTACCGAACAATTTTTAATCGTGATTTCACTCTGAGTCATAGCCGCCATGCCGATAAACGAGCCGATTTCGATCATGTCGGGCAGCATGGTATGCTCGGTACCCCGCAACCCGCCGACGCCCTCGATGGTCAGTAGGTTGGACCCCACACCGCCAATTTTGGCCCCCATCCGGTTGAGCATTTTGCAGAGTTGCTGGAGGTACGGCTCACAGGCGGCGTTGTAAATCGTGGTGATGCCTTCGGCCAGCACGGCAGCCATCAGGATATTGGCCGTACCCGTCACGGAGGCTTCGTCGAGGAGCATATACGCGCCCTTCAGGTCGGAGGCGTCGACCTGGTAAAAACAGCCGTCGGTGGCGTCGTAGTTAAACTTCGCCCCTAATTTTTCAAAACCCAAAAAGTGCGTATCCAACCGCCGCCGACCGATTTTATCGCCACCGGGGCGGGGTAAACGGCCTTTTTTAAACCGCGCCAGCGTCGGACCCATCAGCATGATGGAGCCGCGTAGAGCCGCCGCTTTCTGTTTGTACGTATCCGATTCGAGGTAGTCGAGATTCACGTCGTCGGCCTGAAAGCGGATGCTCCCCGGCCCGAGTTTTTGTTGTTTCACGCCCATGTCGCCAAGCAGCGCAATGAGTTGATTGACGTCGCGGATGTCGGGAATGTTGTGAATGGTGACGGGTTCGGCCGTTAGCACGACGGCGCAGAGAATCTGGAGCGCCTCATTTTTAGCGCCTTGTGGTTGAAGTTCGCCCTTGAGCCGATTGCCGCCGGTTACTTTAAAAGAGGCCATAGTTTCAGTTTACTGTTTACAAAAAAGCAGTTCACAGTAAACCGGTTACCGTAGGAAACCGTAAACTGTGAACTGCTTTTTTGCAAACTATTTCTTCCGGTTGTTCCGGTTATTGCGATTATTTGGATTGTTGCGACGGCGGTCGTCACCGGGGTTATTATTCGGTCGGCGGTCGTCACTGCGTCGGTCGTCAGTATTGCCAAAACGGCGTTGGGTATTGCCGCCTTGCCCGCGCGATTCGTTGCCCCCATGCACTTGTCCCGGCTGGCGGTTTGACGTCTGCGGACCACTGGAGTAGCGGTCGCGGGGGGCCACGTCGAGGTAGCCGTTGGCCTTGATGTACTCGATGTCGTCGTTGAGTTGTCCTTTCGAAAGCTCGCGGAGTTGGTCGAATATAACGGTATCGTCGGTGTTGTCTTTGTTCCAGGACGCGTAAAAACTCTTCATCATCTTGGCGATGTAGCTCACGAAGGCCCGGCGTTCCATCTCGTTTTCCACTCCGATTGCCTTGGTGACCATCAATTCGAGGTTGCGCCCGTAGTGGCGAAAACGCAGGTTGTGCGTGTTGTAGGGCACGGGTTTGGGCTTGCGACCCACGGCCTCGGGCGAGGGGGGCGGGTAGGGGCTGTCCACGTCGAGGCGGAAATTCGACATGATGTAAAGGTCGTCCCAGAGCTTGTTGTAGTAGTCCTGGTTGTCCTTCATGTTGGGGTGTACCTGCCGCATGAGTTCCACCAACAGGTGGGCGTACTTGGTACGCGTCTGGCGGTCTTCCACCGTCATGATGTAATCAACCAGTTTCTGGACGCTGCTGCCGTATTCTTTCAAAGTAAAGTCTTGATTTCGTTAAACAAAAGTAGGAAAGTTAGCTGGTTTCCGAAAACCGGCGAAGGTCAGGTCGAGCGAAAAAACCGGGTAGTTGCCAGTCAGTTCAGGTTTACCGGGCAGTCAACGTTGACAACGCCGTAAAAACCGATGCCCGACGCGCGAAGTTCAAAACCAAAGTTAGTGCGCAACGCCCACATCCCAACGAGCATTCGGGCCGACGCGTCTTAAGCTGATAAATCTTCTCCATCAAAAATACCTATTTTTCAGTCTCGTGTTGTCTTCCACACCTAACCAGTGGTTACCCTCCAGAAAGTATTTCAATCATTCAGAATTCAGCATTCAAAAGTAGCCGTTCTTCACAAACCTCATCCTTTCCCTTGACTTTCAGGAATTGTCTGCTACGTTTGTGATATCATTTTAATATCATAAACCATGAACGAACACATTGTAAAACCCCTATCCGGATTCCTTTTTTTGCTGCTCAGTGTGGTGCTCGTCGCCCTGGCCGTCCTGGGTGGTATTCTGTGGCATCCCCTGTTCTGGTTTCTCTTGTTCTTTGCTCTGTTTTTGTTGAGCGGCGTTTTTGTTTTAAACCCCAACGAAGCCAATCTACTGGTCTTTTTTGGGAAATACGTGGGCACAGTACGTGATTCCGGTTTTTTCTGGGCCAATCCATTTTACGTTAAAACCCAGATTTCGTTGAAAGCCCGGAATTTTGAAACCGACAAAATCAAGGTCAATGATAAACTCGGCAACCCGATTATCATCGGCGCGGTGGTCGTTTGGAAAGTAGGCGACACTGCCAAAGCCCGCTTTGAAGTGGACAACTACGAACACTTCGTCAAGTTGCAATGCGACACGGCGGTGCGGCACCTGGCGGGCAGCTACTCCTACGACCATTTCGACGATGAAGAAAAGGAAATTACGCTCCGGTCAGGGGGAGATTTCATCAGCGGCGAACTGGAACGCGAACTCCGCGAACGGCTGGTGCGGGCGGGCGTCGAGATTTTTGAAGCCCGCATCACGCACCTCGTGTATGCCGAAGAAATCGCCCACGCCATGCTCCAACGCCAGCAGGCCACGGCGATGGTTGCGGCCCGAACCAAGATTGTGGAAGGGGCTGTGGGCATGGTCGAGCTGGCCCTCAACCGCCTCGCCGCCCACAACGTGGTGGAATTGGATGAAGACAAAAAAGCCGCGATGGTGAGCAACCTGATGGTGGTTTTGTGCTCAGACCGGTCTGTCAGCCCCGTAGTCAATACCGGAACTCTACACCAGTAAATATGGCAGCAGCGCCCAAAAAACCCTTCGCCCTGCGCCTCAGCCCCGAGTTGATGGAGGCACTCGAAAAATGGGCCGCCGACGAATTTCGCAGCGTCAATGGCCAAATCGAGTACCTCGTCAGCGAGGCGCTGAAAAAAGAGAAACGCTTGCCCAAAAAAGGGCCGGAGTCGGGCTAAGGACGGACGGACAACTTCGCGTACGTTGGCGAAGAAGTAACTTTCCCCGATTCGACTATTTCTGTACTTTCTCAGGCCAGCACGTTCACGTGCTGGCTTTTTAGTGCCCTTCCGTTGTTACAATTCAAGTCGAAAAATACACAGTTGAGGTTGCCAAAATCCCAATCCTCAAATTTCAGTATTTTGCCTGTCTATCCCTGCGATGATCTTTGTTAAGTATTTTATTGAGGTACATTTACAAGGACAACCTATTATAAATCAATACCATGAAAAAATCAGCACTCTTAGGGCTGGCGGTTCTATTCTGCTGGTTCGCCCAAGCCCAAAACGATCCGCTGGCCGGGGTCGCGGCACAACTCCAGCCCGTCAAAGCGGCCAAAAACCAATACGTCCAGAAAATAGAAACCGCCCAACCCGCGTACCGGGCCACGTTTACAGTAACCCGCACCGATGATAAAGGCAAAGGCAGCGAAGAGTCGTACATGCTGAATCTGGCCGATCTTGATGCCTCGACGGTGGCGTATAAAGTGGAACGGGACGTCATCGCGGTGATGGCCGACACCAAACAGCACCGCAAGTTTATTCGCTACACCGAAGACGGGGAGTGGAAGAACCTGACCGACCGCCTGAAACTATATGCGGACAATCCAGACATTGCCAAAGCACTCGTCGAGGCGTTAAAAAAAGCCGTCGGAATGGCCGAAAAAGCGTACACCATCACCAAGACGCCCGACACAATGGATGGCCTGCGGGGGTGGTTGAAAACAGCCATTAGCAGCGAAACCATCGGATCGGATAAGTACGAACAAACTTTAGTATTCGACGCGGAAAATCCCTTGCGGGCAATCTTCCGGAAAAGCGAGGTTGGGTCAAAAGGAGCCGCCAATCAGGAAATGTTCTCGTTTAATATCGGGGACTTGGGCCTGGAGGGTTTGCAGATTGAAGCTCGGGGTAGTCGCTTTGAATTGAAACTACAAGTTCAACAAAAACAAAAGTTGATCAGCCACGCGAAAGACGGGAAACTGGATAATCTGGTCGAGTCTTTAGAAATTGTCAGTGCCGATGCCGACCGGATCCGTGACCTCGCCAGCGCCTGGCGCAAACTGATTCCCCAGGCCATCAAACAACTCGAAGCCCGTCGGCCCGTTTTTACGACCATGGCCCTTGCCCAGAAATTCATGGAAGCCAGCATTCAAACCGCCAAGACCAACGACCGCACGATTGAACAAACCTTAAAAGCAGATTGCATCTGCACCTACACCCGGCGGGAAACCAACAATAAAAACAACGTCGAGGAAGTGTACGAATTCAACCTGGCCGACTTGGCCGAGAAGGGTATCAAACTGAGTGTCGACAAGGAATTGTACACCATCGACCTGAAAACCCGGGACAAGGGCCGGTACATCGGCTACCTCAAAAATGGCGTTCGCCAGAACTACGTATCCGAAATCGAGTTGGCCGCCGACAACCTGGAAACCGTCCGGTTTATGGCTCCGGCGTTTGAGAAAGCGATTCTGGCCTGCGCCCAGGCCCGAAAAAGTCCCGTGCCGACCGGTAGCCAGCAGGCCCGGCTCGACTGGATTACTCAACAACTTTCGGGTGGCGAGAGTCAAAAAGAATCGGTCAGTCAGCGGTTGGCGGCTGATCAGGGCACGTGCGACTTGAAACTGATCGTTGCCGAAAGTGGCCGCAAACCCGTCGAAATGGTGTACGATCTGGCGCTGAAAAGCCTGAATGCTGATGCGACCATTTTTGATGTCGATGGCAAAAACGTGTACGTCAATCTGGTGACGAAAGGCAAAGAAAAGCTGATTAAGACTCAAAAAGACGGCAAGCCTTCCAACTACGTACACACCGTTCAGGTGCAGGTCGATGACATCGAAAAAGCCCGAAACCTGGCCGAAGCCTTCAAGCAATTAATCAAAAATTGCGGCTCGAATTAAATGTTTCTTGTCATCCTGAGGTACGAAGGATCTGGTTAGGCGTGTCAGTAAAGTTGGTGATAGTTAACTACTCGACAGTTCAACCCAGATCCTTCGTTCCTCGGGATGACAATTTTTCACAATCAACTTTCCTTCTTCGCCTTTGCTTCTTTTGCAATCTCGTCGTCCAACCAACCTTCCGTATCGGAATCCGGGGGGCGGAGCAGCGGTTCGGCCAGCCAGTTCGGGAAAATCTGGTAGTGCTTTTCGCGGACCAATTCGACCAACGCCGACCGGAGTTCGTCGATGTTTTGCTTGTACTCCGCCGAGATAAACACGGCCTTCGGCTTCTTGCTGTCGAGGTACGTATTTTTCAGAAAATCGAGCACGGGAACCTGCTGCGCCTCGGCCTCAAACTGTTCGGCATCGCTGGGTTTATAGGCGTCTATTTTATTGAAAACCAGAATGGTCGGCTTATCGGCGGCACCAATTTCGGTCAGCGTCGCGTTGACCACGTCCAGTTGTTCTTCAAAACCCGGATGCGCTACATCGACCACGTGGAGTAGAATATCGGCCTCGCGCACTTCATCGAGCGTCGATTTAAACGACTCGATCAACATCGTGGGCAGTTTTCGGATAAACCCGACCGTATCGGTGAGCAGAAAAGGAATCTGCTCGATGGTCACTTTGCGCACCGTTGAATCGACGGTCGCAAAGAGTTTATTTTCGGCGAAAACGTCCGCTTTGGCCAGCCGTTGCATCAGCGTCGATTTGCCCACGTTGGTGTAGCCCACGAGCGCCACGCGCACCATGCGGTCGCGGTTTTTGCGCTGCGTCACCGCCTGACGGTCAATTTTCTCGAGTTTCTCCTTTAAAAACGTAATTCGGTCGTTGGCAATCCGGCGGTCCGTTTCGAGTTCTTTCTCCCCCGGACCGCGCATCCCGACGCCCCCGCGCTGGCGGCTCAAGTGGGTCCACATCCGGGTAAGGCGGGGCAAAATGTACTGTTGCTGGGCCAGTTCCACCTGCGTTCGGGCCTGCACAGACTGCGCCCGTTGGGCAAAAATGTTGAGAATCAGCAGGCTACGGTCGATGATTTTTACTTCCTTATTTCGTTCCTCAAACGCCGATTCCATGTTGCGAATCTGACGGGCCGACAATTCATCGTCGCAAATAATCAAGTCGGCATCCTGGTCGATGACGTAAGCCACGAGGTCTTCAAAGCGACCTTTGCCAAAATAGGTACTCAGATCCGGCCGCTCCAGGCGCTGGGTAAATCGCTTGATGCTGCGTACGCCGGAGGTTTCGGCGAGAAATTCAAGTTCGTCGAGGTACTCCGTGGTCTTCTCTTCCGACTGCCGGGGCGTCGTCAGCGCCACGAGTACGGCGGTTTCGATTTGTTTTTCGGTGCTGTTCAAAATGGTCTTAAAATTGCTTGGAAGTTGAGAATTGAGAGTTAAAAATTGAAAATTCTTAGTACTGAATTTTCAATTTTTAACTCTCAACTTTGGCAAAAAGTGCTCCATTCCGCCAAAAATTAAGTAAACTTGTTGCTTAACCACACCGATCAAAATCAAACAAATCACCACCCCAATCATGCCGCTCGAACCTCACCGCTTCAATGTTCGCATTACCATTGGTTATCGTTGGTTTCAACTCAAAGTGCCCGCTTCCCGCGAAGCTCTGGTGCGCCAGGCCGCCGAATTGATCGACGAACGAATGCGCCGCTACAAAGACATTCCCGACATGGAAGAACGCCTCTCGCTGCTCCTCCTCGACACCACCCTGGCCGAAATCAAGCGCCAGGAGGAAGTGATGAGTTGAAAATTGAAAGTTGAGAATTGAAAATTCAGGACTAAGAACTTTCAATTCTCGACTCTCAATTTTCAACTTTGAATTCTCAGTACCGGTACATTTCCGATTTGAACGGCCCCTGCGCCGTCACGCCGATATACTCGGCCTGCTCGCCGTCGAGTTTTTCCAACTTGGCGCCCACGTGGTCGAGGTGCAGGGCGGCTACTTTCTCGTCGAGGTGCTTGGGCAGCACGTACACTTTCTTTTCGTAGCGTTCCGGGTGGTTCCAGAGTTCAAGCTGGGCCAACGTTTGGTTGCTAAACGAGCACGACATCACGAACGAAGGGTGACCCATGGCGCAACCGAGGTTGACCAAGCGGCCTTCAGCCAGCACGATGATTTCTTTCCCGTCAATTTCGTACAAATCCACCTGCGGCTTGATTTGCTGCTTGGTGCTACCGTAGGTCTCGTTGAGCCAGGCCATATCGATTTCATTGTCGAAGTGCCCGATATTGCACACCACGGCCTTGTCGCGCATGGCCTTGAAGTGGCGGTCGCGAATGATTTTGACGTTGCCCGTAGCGGTTACAAACAGATTGGCGCGGGTAACGGCTTCGTCCATCGTGATGACTTCAAAACCGTCCATTGCCGCTTGCAGGGCGCAAATCGGGTCGATTTCGGTGACCAACACCCGGCAGCCCGCGCCGCGCAACGATTCAGCCGAACCCTTGCCCACGTCGCCGTACCCGGCCACTACAGCCACTTTTCCGGCCAGCATCAGGTCGGTGGCCCGACGAATGGCGTCGACCAGCGACTCGCGGCAACCGTATTTGTTATCAAATTTCGACTTCGTCACCGAGTCATTTACGTTGATGGCGGGCAAGTGCAGGGTGCCGTTTTTCATGCGTTCGTACAACCGGTGAACCCCCGTCGTGGTTTCTTCCGAAAGCCCTTTAATGCCCGCGATGAGTTCGGGGTACTGATCGAAAACCATGTTCGTCAAATCGCCGCCGTCGTCCAGAATCAGGTTGAGGGGCTGGCGGTCTTCGCCGAAAAAGAGCGTCTGCTCGATGCACCAGTTGAATTCCTCCTCGTTCATGCCTTTCCAGGCAAACACTGGAATCCCGGCAGCAGCAATGGCCGCTGCGGCGTGGTCCTGGGTCGAGAAGATGTTGCACGACGACCAGGTCACCTCGGCGCCCAGGGCGGTGAGGGTTTCGATGAGTACGGCCGTCTGGATGGTCATGTGCAAACACCCGGCGATGCGTGCCCCGGCGAGTGCCTGCTGCGGACCGTACTCGCGGCGGATGGCCATCAGGCCCGGCATTTCCGCCTCGGCGAGGCGAATTTCTTTGCGGCCCCATTCGGCCAGCGTAATGTCTTTTACCTTGTAGGGGAGGTACGTTTGGGTAGCTTCCATGAGTGTGTATGGTTCTGAAGAAAGTGCAAAAGTACGCGAAAAGAGGACGGGGGCAAAGCCGGTTTGAGAAGTTCCCCAGGTTGTGGTCGAGTCGGCATTTTTTTCCCCAATCAACCAGTCGTTCCGTATTGACTTACCTTGCAGGAAACTGGCACCACTTTTTCAGAATCAAAACCTTAGATGCGGCGATGAGTTCGGGTCTTCGGGTAGGATTTCAAAGATTTGTCCCCGTTCAATTCACTCCTTATTTGTCCGTGATTTTTACTTTCTACTCTTTCCATGCAGATCCAAAAAACACGCCCGGCGCCTGTCGCTCAGGTAACGGGGATGGGTGCCATTGCCCACAGCGATGGCGTTTTTTTTCGCGTTTGGGCACCTCACGCCGATAAAGTTTTTGTCATCGGTGATTTCAACGACTGGTCGCACGATGCCCACCCACTTCGGCACGAAGAAGGCGGCTACTGGGGTGGTCACGCGCCCGAGGCCAAACCCGGTGATGCCTACAAATACCGGTTGCTGACGCCCTACGGCGAACTTTTCCGCAACGACCCCTACGCCCGAGAACTGACCAATTCAATCGGGAATTCGCTCGTTGTCGATCCGGCTGATTTCGACTGGGAAACCGACACCGATTATCAAATGCCCTCCTGGAACCGGCTGGTCGTTTATGAACTGCACATCGGTACGTTCAACGCCAAAGAAAAAGACCAGCCGGGCGACTTTTACAGCGCCATCGAACGGCTCGACTACCTGCAAAAGCTGGGCATCAATGCCGTTGAAATTATGCCCATTGCCGAGTTTCCCGGTGATTTTTCCTGGGGTTATAATCCGGCGCACCCTTTCGCGGTGGAGTCGCGGTACGGCGGTGTCAAGGGCTTTAAAGAGTTTGTAAAAGCGGCCCACCTACGCGGCATCGCCGTGATTCTGGACGTCGTTTACAACCACTTTGGCCCAACCGACATGGATTTGTGGAAGTTTGATGGTTGGAGCGAAAACGATAAAGGGGGGATTTATTTCTACAACGATTGGCGCAGCACCACGCCCTGGGGCGATACCCGGCCCGACTACGGTCGCTCCGAAGTGCAACAATACCTCCGCGATAATGCCCTGATGTGGATCGACGAGTATCACGTGGACGGCCTCCGAATGGACATGGTGCCCTACATTCGGAATGTTCACGCCGATGAAAATCCCGATAACGATTTGGTTGAGGGGTCGAGGCTGATTCAGCGCATCAACTCGGAAATTCGGGAAAAATACCCCTGGAAATTCACCGTGGCCGAAGATTTACACAGCCTCGATCTGATTACGGCCAGCATCGAAGACGGTGGTTTGGGGTACAGCAGCCAGTGGGATGCCGATTTTGTGCATCCGATTCGTCAGGCATTGATTGCGCAACACGACGACGAACGCGACATGAATGCCGTGGCCAACGCGCTGCTGAGCACCTACAACGGCGACGCGTTTCAGCGCGTGATTTACACCGAGTCGCACGACGAAGTGGCCAACGGGAAGTCGCGCGTGGCCGAGGAAATCGCCGATGGCGATGTCAATAATTATTTCTCGAAAAAACGCTCGACCCTGGGTATCGCCCTGGTACTGACCGCACCCGGTGTGCCGATGATTTTTCAGGGGCATGAATTGCTGGAAGACAAGTGGTTTTCGGACACAGATCCCATTGATTGGAAGCGGTTTAAGGAATTCAGGGGGATCGTTAAACTTCACCGCGACCTGATTAGCCTGCGCCTCGATCGCCAGGGATTTACCCGTGGGCTGACCGGACACAACACCGGTTTACTGACCATTGACAACGAACAAAAAGTGATTGCTTTTCACCGCTGGGGCGAATGCGGTCCCGGCGATAGTACGCTGGTGGTGCTGAATTTTTCCAACAACCCCATCGAAGATTATTACCTGCCCGTACCCACTGGGGGGCTGTGGCGGGTGCGGTTCAACAGCGATTGGGAAGGCTACGATCAGGAGTTTGCCAACGACCAAACCAGCCTGGATACCGAAGCCGAGCCTGCTGACGAGGGCTTCGTGGCGCGGGTCAGTGTGGCGGCGTACAGCGCGGTGGTGCTGTCGCAAGACCCGGCATAGTTTTTTAGCGTATAATCCACGTACCCGTTTTTAACCCAATTTTTTCATCCAACCAACCCTTAAATCAGTTATGAAAAAGCAAACACTTATGCTGGCCACGATGTTGCTGTCGGGCAGCCTGTTTTTCGTCTCGTGCAGCGACCGTACCGAAAAGAAAGCCGAGGATACGGCGGCTTCGGCCAAAGATGACATCAACGCCAAGGCGGATGATGTCGCCTCGGACGTGAAGGAGGCCAATGACGAAGCAGTAGAAAAAATCACCGAAATCCGGGAAGACACGAAGGAGGAAATTGCCAAAATTAAGGGTGATTTTAAGGAAGAACGCGCCGAAATGCGGGCCAAAATGAACAGACAGCGCGTAGCCCTCGACAACGAAATTGAGCGCGTCGATGGCAAAATGGATGCCGCTGCCGCTAACGAAAAGGCCCGCTGGCGCAAGCGCAAAACCCTACTCGAAGACGAACGCCGCGAACTTAATGCGTCGATCAACGAAATCGGCAACGATACCAAGCGGGGGTGGCAGGAGTTCAAAGGCGACGTACAGCGAAAGTACGATAAAGTGGAGCGCGATCTGGAGGACAATAATTAGAAGTAAAAGTTAAAAAAATTGAGCGTTGAAAATTGAAAATTCTTAGTCCCGAATTTTCAATTTTCAACGCTCAATTTTTTTAAAGAAACGGCACCACACTCTCCAATTTCATTCCCCGCGAACCTTTGACCAACACGTGCGTGTGCTGGCTGGGATGATCCTGCAACCAGATGTGCAGGCCAAATTTATCGGGAAAATAATAGGCTTTGGGCAGGTGCGCCAACGCATTCTGCATCAGTTCGCCCGCCAGCAGAACTACCCCAAAATCACATTCTGAAATTAATTTCCCCAACGCCTCGTGTTCGGCGGGGGCTTCTTCGCCGAGTTCGTACATATCCCCCAAAATGACCATTTTCCGGTCGGCTTTCAGGGCGGCGAAGTTGTGCAGGGCCGCCGCCATCGAACTGGGGTTGGCGTTGTACGCGTCCAGCCAAATCGTATTGCTGCCCTGCCGGATCACCTGCGAGCGGTTGTTGTCGGGCTGGTAGTCACGCACGGCCCGCCGGGCCAGGGTTTCATCCACCCCAAAATAACTTCCCACGGCGAGCGCAGTGGCCATGTTTTCAAAATTGTAGCGACCCGTCAGGTGCGTTTCGTGGCGATTTCCGTAGGTATCGGCAAAAATCACGTGGGGCGATTCTTCGAGCAGGGTAGGCGAGGTAATCGCGTCGGTGAGGTAATTTATTTTTTCGCGAAACGTCCGTTCGGTGGCCATGTCGACCAGCACGGTCTGGTGCGCATTAACAAACACGACCCCACTGGTTTGGGCTAAAAAATCGTAGAGTTCGCCCTTGCCCCGGCGCACGCCCTCCAACCCGCCGAAGCCTTCAAGGTGCGCCTTGCCAATGTTGGTAATCAGCCCGTAGGTGGGCCGACAAATGGCGCATAAGTCGCGGATTTCGCCGGTGTGATTGGCCCCCATTTCGATGATCGCCAACTCCGTTTCCGCACCAATGCCCAGCACCGTGAGCGGTACGCCGATGTGGTTGTTGAAGTTGCCGCGCGTGGCATACGTGACGTATTTTTGGCTCAAAACGGCGTTGAGCAGTTCTTTGGTCGTGGTTTTCCCGTTGGAACCCGTCAGGCCCAGAACGGGAATGTGGAGGGTATTTCGGTGAAAACGGGCCAAATCCTGCAAGGCGGTCAGCGCGTCGGTTACGAGCAGCATCCGTTCGTCGGTCTGGTAGGCGGCCTCGTCGACGACGGCGTAGCGGGCACCGGCGTCGAGGGCCGGTTGCGCCAGGGCGTTGGCGTTGAAATTGGGGCCTTTCAGGGCAAAAAACAGCGCGTCGGGTTCAATTTTTCGGGTATCGGTCGATACGCTCCCGCATTGTCGGTAGCGCTGATAAAGTTCTTCGGTGGAAATTAGCATAGCCGCTGGGTAACTTTGGCGAAAGGTTGTTCGTTTCAGTGAACAGTGATCAGTTATCAGTGACCGCTCGATTTAACTTCATTCGCTTTCAGCTATGGAGCCTGTTCACTGATTACTGATTACTGTTTACTGTTCACTGATTTCCCGCAAATATCGAATGAAAAAAATAGTTTACCTGCTGCTGCTTACGCTGCCGGGCTTCGCCCAGAAATTCACGTTTCGGCCCGACTCCTCGGCGCAGGTGCGGGCGGGTGGGCGGGTACTTCCCAACGCCTGGGCGGGCGGCCTCAATGCCGCTCAGTACAGCCGCCTCCGCCTCGACGCCGATACGACCGCCGACCTGGTCGTGTTCGACCGGGCCGGGCAGCGACTCAGCACGTACCTGGCCGTGCGCCAACCCAACGGGCAATTTGCCTGGCGGTACGCCCCGCAGTACGAAGCGCAGTTTCCGGCGGGGCTGACGGACTGGTTGCTGCTCGTCGATTACGACGGCGACGGACGGCGCGATCTCTTCAGCCGCGCTCCGCTGGGGGTGCGCGTGTTTCGCAACGTGACTACCTCAACCGGCGCTGGCCTGCGCTGGGAAAAAGTGGCCGATCCCGTGTACTCCATCGGCAATTCGGGGGAAATCAACCTTCAGGTGACACCCACCGACGTGCCCGCCATCACCGACCTCGACAACGACGGCGACCTGGATTTGATGGCCTTCGACATATCGGGCATTTTTGTGGAGTACCACCGCAACGAGAGCGTTGAAACCAGCGGGAAGCGCGGGCTGGTTTTTCGGAAAATAAACTTTTGTTGGGGAAACTTCTGGAAAGAACACTGCCGGGACTTCCGGTTTGACATCGACTGCAAAACCGGCCGGTTTGGTAACGGTCGGATCGCCGACGGTCGGCAGGCCGCCGATGCCCGCGAAGAGGCGACGCTCCACGCGGGCAATTCGCTGCTGGTTACGGACCTGACCGGCGATGGCCGCAAAGACGTACTCTTCGGCCACATCACCTGCCAGAATGTGGCGTTTATGCCCAACACGGGTTCACTGCGCGAAGCCCTGTTTCAAACGGTTTCCTACGAATATCCGACGCTGAATCCGATTTTGTTTCCCGTGTTTCCGGCCGTATTTCAGGAAGACCTGGACTTCGACGGTCGGCCCGACATCGTGGCCGCGCCCAACACGACCACCAACGAAGGCAACGTCATCGACTACCGGGCGTCCAACTGGTTTTATCAAAACACCGGGGCCGGGCCGTCGACCACCCTGACCTTGCGCCAGACGAATTTTTTGCAGGATGGCATGATTGATCTTGGTGAAAATGCGGTGCCCGCCCTGCTCGATCTCGACGGCGATGGCGATCCTGATTTGCTGGTGGGCTACGGCGGTGTACGCAGCGCCAACGGCTACCGGGGCGGAATCGCGTTTTACCGCAACATTGGTACGGCGCAACGACCCCTTTTTGACTGGCAAACCGACGATTATCTCGGCTTAGCGCAGAAGTTCCTGATGACCGACGTAAAGCCGTTCGTGGCCGACGTCAACGGCGATAAAGTGCCCGATCTGGGGTTTGCCGCCAACACGTTCAAAGGCTTTGAAATGCGCTACCTGCCCAATCGCGGTTCGCGGGGCGGGGCCTTTACGCTCAGTGCCGACGAAGCCGTGCTGCTGCCCCGGCCCGACGGCGTGGGCGCGGGTGATTCACCGCTGTTTTACGACATCGACGTCGATGGGAAAGTCGATTTGCTGGTGGGAAAGGCGTTTCAGAACGTGGAATTTTACCGCAACACCGGCACCAACGCGGCTCCGGCGTACACGCTCGTCACCGAAGACTTCGGGGGCTTGCCCAGTAATTACCTTAGCCGGGGGCTGGCGCTGACCGCCGCCGATCTGGATGCCGATGGCAGAGACGAACTGCTGACGTTGGATGGCGATGGTTTGGTGCGAATTTATAAAACCTGGACGGGAACCGGCGCAACCGCACTGGTAGCCGATACCCTCCGTTTGGACGATGGAATGAACGCAGTACGTGCTCGTTTGGTCGCCGGGGCGGTCTGGCCCGCCGTGGCCGACCTCGACGCCGACGGGAAACC
Source organism: Cytophagaceae bacterium (assembly GCA_026785975.1). Lineage (GTDB taxonomy): Bacteria > Bacteroidota > Bacteroidia > Cytophagales > Spirosomataceae > JAJAZB01. The sequence goes on from JAJAZB010000212.1 coordinate 28,099, forward strand.
CGACTTGCTATTGGGTACGGTGAGCGGTGGAATCCGGCTGCTGCGGAACACCTCGACGGTGGCCGTAACGGGCGTCGAGCCGCCTGCTTCGGGCACGCGGGTATACCCAAATCCCACGGAGCGCTACGTCGTGGTGCAAACCACGGCGGCGGGCCAGGCCGACGTGCTCTCCCTCGCCGGACAAGTGCTGCTGACCCGAACGTGGCAAGCCGGGAGTGAGCAACTGCTGGATCTGGGCACTTTGCCCAATGGCCTGTACCTAATCCGGGTGCGGGAAAATCAAGGTGCCCGCGTGTGGAAAGTGGTACTGCGGCAATGAAAAAGCTTCGGGGGGGTGGAGGGAAAGACGGTTTGCAAACCGGCCAGTGTCTCAAAAATAACCGGGGTATCTGTCCAAAAAATGGAAGACATCGTTGTACCTGCGCCCCTCAGCTTTCGCGGACGGGCGGACATCATGGCTTGAAAATCTTAAACCGGCTACTCGTTTCAATCCCCCGGCTTAGCAGGTAGTACTCGCCGGAGGGAAGCGCCGAGAGGTCGAATTCGTGGAGCGTTCCCGGTTGAGCGAGGTACCGGAGCACGACGCCCCGCACGTCGGTGAGTTGCAGGGTTTGGTACGAAAGTGGGGGGGAGAAATGCACTTTCCCACCATCGGCGGGATTAGGGTGCATCACCACGGCGGTGGCATCCTGGGCCGGAGTCCAAAGCTCGGCGGCGAGGCGGGCGGGAACCGTCGCCACGTCGGGGCTGGCGATGATTTCCAAATCGAAGGCCAGGTCCGAACTGCTATCCAAGACCTGATGCACCTCGGCGGCCACCACGTTTTCTCCGGCCTGGAAGTAGGAGCCGTCGTTGGGCACCACTACGGTTACCCATTCCGTTTCGGGCGAAGCATCCTGGCTGGCTAAGGTCGAGGCCAGAATGACCTCGGGATGCGGGCGCATATTCGGGTCGCGGGGCAGGAGTTCTTTGCCGTTGATATAAATCACCACGCCATCGTCGCGCCGGTAGCTGATGATGTAGGATTTGTAAAACGGATTGGCCGTGGTTCGTCTCGTCGTCCGAAAGTACGTCGTAATCCACTTGGTGGGGCACGTCGCCGCCTCGAAACAGCCGGGCACCACCACCGTTTCGCCGTCGCTGGCCTGGGTCAGGCAGGGTAGTTCGGCGGCGCAACGGGGGATGCGCGTCCGTTCGAGGTCTACGCCGCCAGTCGAATACCCCAGGGGCGCTCTACCCTCCCGCCAGGCTGAATCGTCGAAGGAACCACCGCCCTTCCAGTTGACCGACGGCGGCGCGTTGCCCGTGGCCAGGTAACGCCAAACGCCCGAGAGGAGTAATTGCAGGTCGCCGGTGGGGTTTAAATACCGGTAGTGTCCACCCAGGCCGCCGCTGCCGCCGAGCCGTCCCACTACGATTTCGCCAAAATACGAGTCGGTGTTCGGGCCGTAAAAATGCTCGTTGCCCAGGTGTCCAAGTTGCCAGGCGAGGGTCGAGGCGCCGCCTCCACTGGTGTGGTCGTACACCCAAGCCCCGGTTTTGTTAAACGCCGACGCCCTCGGAATGGCGTTGTGGTTGCCGGGGTTGAGGATGGCCGAGGGGTCGTTGATTTTGTAAAATTTCAGGTTGTCGTGGTAAAGATTCGCGTCAGGTTCGACTCCGACGTTGAAGGCCAGCACGTCGGTTTTTTTGTAGTAATGCCGCACCGCCGCCTGCGCGTTGCCGCTGAGTTCAACGCCGGGTTTTAGCGTCCAGTACCGGTTCATCACCCGCCACGATGGCCCAACGCTCCGCACCCGGCTCGTGCGCACGTAGTTGGTGGGGGCATAACTCCCCACCGTCGTCAGGCCCGGCGATCCCTGAAGTTTCAACTCGAAAGGCGCTTTGCCCACCGTCCCGATGTCTTTACCGAGTTTTTTAATCGACAACAGTAGGTTCGCCTGTTGGTCGGTGTAGTGCGTAAAGCTGTGCTGGCCAACGTCTTCAGTGCATTCGCAGGTGGCCGTGCGGGCGGTGCCGTCGGTGGGGGGGACGGTGAAACCTTCCAGGTCTTTGAAAATCGTGAACTGGTCGATGACCTGCCCCTTCAGGTTGGCATCGGCGGTGATGTACTTCACATCGAGGCGTTTGCCGTTGACTTCGAGGTACATCGAACCGCCCTTGGTGGAGGCCACCTGCATGATCGAATCAGTCAACGGGCGGTTTTTGAAGCGGGTCAGGAAGCGATTTTCATCACGGCCACCCGCCCCGTTGACCGCGTACACGATCCCCTCGTTTTTCGAGGCTTTGCTGTTTTTGTAGTAAAAACACGAATTCACTAAGCCGTCGTTCCGCCCGCTCGACCGCGCGTTGCTCCCCGTGGCGTCGTTGTGAATGGCCCGCTGAAACGTATTCGTCTTGCCGGTGTGGCCGCGCATCAGTCGCGACCGTTCGTAGGCGTGGCTGTGGCCGGTCAGCACGAGATCGACTTTGAACGAATCCAGGAGTGGTATGAGGTTCCGCCGCACGTGCCCCAGTTCATTGTCATCATCAGCGTCAGCGTCAGAGTCGTGCGTACCGCCCGTGTAGGGTGGCATATGGGTAAACACGATGATCCAGTGGATGGCCGGGTCGGCCTGGGCCTTGGTCAGGTCCCGCCGCAACCAACCCCCTTGCTGGCTCGTTGGCGCGAGGATACTGGCTTTGGCCTCGGGCTTGGTGGCGTAGGGCTTGTCGGTGCCGTAGGTGTCGAGGCTGATGAAATGGATGTTGCTGTGGTTGAAGGAAAAGTATCGTTCCGTTCCCGAGGGTTCGCCCCCGGCTTCGGCGTTTTTGAAATTACTGACCACGTCGTAATAATGAATCTGGTGGTTGGCCCGGTCGTAGCGCTCACCCGACGGCAGGGACGGCGGCCCCGATTTGTACTCGTGGTTGCCGGGGGTGGCGTAAAACGGCGTTTGCCGGAAGGCCCAGTCGTAGCGTGCCCAGGTTTTGTTGAAAATGGAGGTCTGGTACTCGGCGTCGGTGCCCGCGTCGTAGGCGTTGTCGCCGAGCCAGAGCCAGAGGTCCATCGGCCCCGTGGCGTTTTGCTGCATGAAATCCTGAATGGCGACAATCACGCTGTCCTGCTGCCGTTTGGGCGTTTGCGGGGCGGTGGTTTCGTTGCCGAAATCGCCCAGCACCCAGATTCTCGTCTTTTTGGTCACCCCGGCCTGGGGCGGCGTGGTAAAAAAGTGATTGGCCGACGCCTCCAGCACCGCGAACGGCTCCGCCGCTTCGATGGAATAAAAATACCGCTGGTTGGGCAACAGGGGCGTCAACCGCAGGGTGTGGTCGGTCGAGGTCGTGGTTTCGGTCGCTACGGCGGTCAGACTTCCCAATTGGGTTCCGTAGTGAATCCGGCCTTTGGTGGGGCTGGATGTGCGCCAACGCACCGTGATGGCACCCGGCATACTGCCGGTCTGCACCGAAGAGACTGGCGTGTTCATTTGCAGGTACGGGCCACGTGTGACAGTCGGCGTTTGGGCCAAAACGTTCGTGTAAACCAACCAACCCGCGCCGAAAAAAAGTAAAAACGTTTTCATAGTGATGTTGCCATTAAGTATTGAACAAACTGCCCCGGCGCAGCACTCGGTGCGTATGCGTACAATTACTCAGAAAATTTATACTAAATAGTTGATAACCAAAAGAAAGACCCGGTATATTTAGCTGCCAACCCCCGGAAACCGCGTTCATTTCATCGGGCCAACCTTCTAAACACCAATACCATGAACGATGAAAGGTTAGCAGCATCCCTCCGCAAATTGATGATCATCGCCATACTCACTGCTTGGGCGGCCTGCAAAGGGCCGCAGGGCGACGTTGGCCCCCAGGGTACGGTCGGGCCAGCGGGAACCACCGGCGCACAAGGTTCTCAGGGTGCCGCCGGGCCAACGGGAACCAACGGTGCGCAAGGGTCCCAGGGGGCCACCGGGCCAGCGGGAGCCAGCGGTGCGCAAGGCTCCCAGGGTGTACCTGGACCGACCGGAGCCACCGGGGCGCAAGGCTCGCCGGGTGCTGCCGGAACGGCGGGGGCCACCGGTGCGCAGGGCACCCAGGGCGTACCAGGCTCGGCCAATATATTTTCTTCGGCCTGGATCACGGCGAAAGCTGCCGACTGGCGCTCCGACAACGACCCGCAGTATTTCTACGTCGCTTTCGGTGAACAAAAAATCACCCAGGCCATTCTCGACAAGGGCCTGGTGATGGCGTACTACCGCGATCCGGGTCGGAAAAACGTGGTGCTGTCGTTGCCTTCGGCTGCGGACGGGGTGAATCTGGGGTTCTTTTTTCAGTTTTTCCAAAACAAAGGCACCGTCAACTTTGACCTGTCGTATGCCAAGCCCCGGTTGACACCCATCGACTTTGATTTGGAATTCCGCTGGATCATCGTTCCGCCCAACCCCGGCGGGCGGCGGGCGGCGGTGGACTGGAAAAATTACGAGGAGGTACGGCGGATGTTGAATCTGGTGGATTAGTTCAGCAACGCGCCGGTTGTACTTCGTTCCCGGCATAGATTTGCTGGTCGTTCAACTGGCCCGTAGTGCTCAGGCCCTTGAGTCATGCTACCTGATCCGCACCCTAACCGTTTGCCGGGTGTACGCACTGAAAATTCCCAGGCCATTTTCAACGTTCGACTCCACCAGAATGGGTTCCTTGAAGCGAGAAATCAATCCATCGTCGGTGTCGATTCGGCCAAAACCTTTTTGACCGTACTCAAAATACGCCTTGTCCATGTTTTGCAATACCAATTGCATCACCAGCGGGTCGGTGGCCCTTCCCGCTTTTCGGATCAATCCTTCGGGCGAATACTGCCGCTGCCCATCCCGGCCCTGGTCGGTGCTGAACAGTCGGGAATTAGCGCCGCTGCCCCACGAAACCCCCACCGTGCCGACGGTGACTTGCCCATTGAGGGGCCTGCCCGGAATCCCTCCCTCGACAACGCCGGTCAGGTAGTAGTAATTTTTCTGACCCGCAATGTCCATCCAATCCACACTGAACACGTAGTCCTCACCAACGAACCCGCCGTTGGTCGCCAACACCGGGCACACCGAGGGCACCGTGAAACGGGCCAGCAACGGCGGCTGGCCGGGCAGCCGAACCGTTAGCCGGTACTCCGCATCGGGCTTCACGAAATCGGCATTGCGGGCTTCGTACCGGCGATGGCGGGGGCTGAACGTCAGCCTAACCATCCGTATTCCTTCGGCCAGCACTACCTCCGCGTTTGAAACGGTAACGACCGAATCGAGGCGAAACCGTTCGCCTACCCGTACCACCCGGCTCAGCGTGACCGTCAGGAGCGAATCACCGGGCGATAAAATGCAAAAAACGGCAAGCTCCGGCGGCGGCTCCGGCGGCGGCACCTTCACGCAGGCACCCATCCATAGGCACCCCAAACAAAGCACGATACGGAGGAAACACATGGGCGATTAGAATTTAAACCCGTAACTGACCGAAGGCAGAATGGGCAACAGCCATCGGCTGTTCAACGAATAAAAACTACGTTGGGCAACGGCGTCGTAGTTTTTGGAAATAGAGTAAAAATACGGATTCTGGCGGTTGTACGCGTTGAACACGCTCACCTCCCACGTCCGCTCGCCCCAGGATTTCTTTTTGATGAACTGGACACCCACGTCGAGGCGGTGGTAGGGTGCCGTGCGGAACCCATTGTACAGGCCGTAGTGCGGAATGGTCAACGGGTTGCCAGGATTTTCGAAGGCATCAAAATACGTGGCGGCGGGCACCGAGAGCGCATTGCCGGTGCTAAATTGCCAGTTGGCCGAAAAAGCAATCCGGGGCGAAAGAGTGTAAGAACCGACCACTTTGACATCGTGCCATCGGTCCTGGCGGGCGTAAAACGGCCTGCCGCCGTTGATTTCGTCAAACTGCCGAACCGACCAGGCCAGGGTGTACCCCAGCCAGCCCGTCAACCGGCCCGTTTGTTTCTGGGCGAAGGCCTCGAATCCATACGCCCAACCGCTTCCGCTCACCACGTGGTCTTCCCAGCGCGTACTCTGGCCCGGCTCTTCGCCCACGCCGATGAAGTTGGCCCCTTCGCGGTAGTTGATCACGTTGCGCATCCACTTGTGGTACCCTTCCAGGGTGAAGCTGTACCCCTTCACATCGTGGGTCAACCCCAGCGCCACCTGGTCGGATTGCTGCGGGGGAACTTCCGGGGCGGTGGGCACCCACAAATCCGTCGGGAATCCCACGCCCGTGTTTGAGAGTTGGTGAACGTACTGATTCATGCGCACGTACGACGCTTTGAGTGCGGTCGATTTCCGAATCCGGTAGGCCAGGGCCAGGCGCGGTTCGGGCCGAACGTAGGTCCGATTATTAAGGCCAAACCAGCCCAGCCGCACCCCCGTGCTGACCGTCCATTTTTCCCCGAACCGCGATTCATTTTCTGCGTACACGGCCCCTTCCACATTGCGGCTGACCGGCGGGTCGGAGGGAACTTCCGTGCCGAAGCGACTGTCGGATTGCGTCACCGACCGGGGAACGAACCGGTACCGGGTAAACACTCCGCCCCAGCGGAGGGTGTGCCCCGGTCGGTAAAAATGGTCGAAGTCGGCCTTCAGCGTCCAATCGCTGACGGTGGACAGAAAATCCGTTGCCGTTTTTACGGCGGAGGTGGCCCGCTGGTTTTCGTACCGGTCGGTCAACGCGAACCGATACTGACTGCGGGTGAGGGTCAGGTTGGAAAACGTCTTCGCCCCCCAAACCGCGTTCCAGCGGAGCGAACCAATCAGGTTCCCCCAGGTCAGGCCGTTTTGGTACGCTACGTTCGAGGTGGATCTTTCCACGCGCTCGGTGATGCGGAGCCGGTCACGCCCCGTGTAGGCACTCAGAAAAATGGTGTGTTTGGCGGAAAGCGCGAGGTTGATTTTCGCATTTACATCGTAGAATCCGTACAGGATTTTCGAATCGGCGGGCTGAATCAGTCCCATGAACAGGTCGGCGTAGGTGCGTCGTCCGGAGATCAGAAACGAAGAAACACCCTTTTTCAGGGGGCCTTCCAGCGTCAGGCGCGAGGAAAGCAGGCCGATGCCACCACTGCCGTGAAAGCCTTCGCGATTGCCTTCCTTCATTTGCACGTCCACCACCGACGACAACCGCCCGCCGTACCGCGCCGGAAACGCGCCTTTGAACAAGTCGATGCGTTTGATGGCGTCGGCGTTGAAGGTGGAAAAAAAAACCGAACAGGTGGTTGGCGTTGTACACCACGGCGT
>JAJAZB010000213.1 GCA_026785975.1 Cytophagaceae bacterium
CGTCAATTCCATTCCCCACGGGGCGCTCTTGCTGATTTCAGATAATCCCATGACGCCCGACGGCGTCAAAACCGAAGCCAGCGACCTGCGGGTGACGTCCGATTACGCGACGAAACACCTTCAAATCGGCATCGACGCGCTGGAAGAACTTGCCTCATCGGGGGAATCAGTGAAGCACCTACGATTTGAATAAGGTTGAAAATTGAAAGTGGAAAATTGAAAATTGACGGGCTGTAAAAACCTGAATTTTCAATTTTCCACTTTCAATTCAGTTGCAGTAATCCCGGATGGCCTTGTAAGCGGGGTTGTAGCCCAATTCACTTGCCTTGGAGCGGTCAAAGTAACCGCCATATTGCCAAACCGATTTTAGTGGCTTGGTATTTCTATTGTATTCATTAGGTTAAGGTTATTACTACATTACCTGTTTTTTGGCCTGTTTCCACAAACTTGTAAGCCTCCACGATTTGTTCTAACGGGTATCGCCTGTCAATTACAGGTTTATACTTGTTAGTTTCCACTAATTCTTTCAAGAAAATAACATCTTCTTTACTGATTGTTGGAATAGGGAATAACACTTTTTTGCCACCGAATAGCGGAGTCATAAGCGCTAAAAATATATTTTCAGAATTTTTACCCAGTTCCGTTGACATATAAATTCCGTTTTTATTGAGCAATGATTTGCATTGCCCGAATGAACTTTTGCCGACGGCATCAAACACTACGTCAAACGTCTGGCTTATTTTCGTAAAGTCTTGTTTAGTGTAATCAATTACCACGTCGGCTCCCAATGATTTTACGAGGGCTACATTTTTAGTATCGCATACCGCTGTAACTGCTGCACCAAAGTATTTTGATAGTTGCACCGCTGCTGAACCAATTGCACCCGTTGCACCATTAATCAGAATTTCTTGCCCACTCTTTATTTTTGCAGCACGTATACCGCACAGGGCATAGTGAGCACCTTCAGTTATGGGTGCAGCTTCCTCGTAGGTTAAATTACTGGGCATTGTTGTTATAGCTTCATTCTCTCCAATTATCATATATTCGGCGTGTGCTCCAAACTTGATGTCGTTATAACCAAATACCTTATTTCCAATCTTAAATAATGTTACGTTTTTGCCAATTGCTTCTACTTGTCCTGCAAATTCGTTTCCGAGCGTTTTGTTTTTAGGTCTGAGTAGTCCGCTGAAAAATCTGCTTATAAAATACTCAGCACTGCGAAACCCACAGTCGGTGCGGTTTACGGTGGTGGCGTAAACTTTTATTAGTACCTCGTTGTCTTTTGGTGAAGGTTTGTCAACCTCCACTACTTTAACAACTTCTGGTGGTCCGTATTCTGTGTTTATAGCTGCTCTCATTTTTAGATTACTAATCTTGAAGTTTGATGGCGGTTAGTTTTCTACACTTGCCGCATAACCCAAAAACATACGAAAGTTTTGCAATCGCAAGCACATTCGTAATCATTTTTAAATACTGATTTTCAGTGATTTAAAGCGGATTACGAACGCGTAAATTAGTGTGAATGGTGTTTTGTAAAGCCAGCACGGTTCACTCAATTGCAGTAATCCCGAATGGCGTTGTAGGCGGGATTATAGCCCAGTTCACCCGCTTTCGACAGGTCGAGGCAACCGCCGTTGTCATCGCCCTGGCTGTGGCGGATGATTCCCCGCACGTAGTAGGCTTCGGCAAATTTCGGGTTGAGCTTGATGGCGTTCGTGCAATCCTGGATGGCTCCGGCCTGATCGCCCGTTTGCGAGCGGGTCAGGCCCCGCGTAAAATAGGCTTCGGCGTAAGTCGGGTTGAGTTCAATGGCCCGGTTGTAGTCGTTCATGGCGTTTTTAGCGTCCCCGGCGCGGCTACGGCTCAGGCCCCGCGCGTAAAAGGCTTCGGCCCGATTGTCGGCCAGTTCGCTCATCCGGCTTTTGTCCTGCACGGCATTGCGCAGGTTATCCAGTAGGTTTTTTGAAATGGGTCCCGCAAAAGCGGCTTTGGTGGCCACGGGATTATTCAGTTCAACGGCCCGACTCAAATCCTGCTGACTTTCCCGGTGCATCCCCAACCGGCTGCGGGCAAAACCCCGTCCGTAGTAAGCCTGCGCCGTGTTGGGGTCCAAATTGACGGATTGGTCAAAATCGGTCAGAGCGCCTTTGTAATCATCCAACTGACTTTTGGCGTAGCCCCGGTTAAAATACGCATCGGCGTCCTGGGGATTCAACTCGATCGCCTTCGCGTAATCGGCAACGGCTCCTTTAAAATTCGCCAGTTTCAGGTTGGCGTAGCCACGTCCCGAAAACGCCTTGGGTTGCTTGGGACTCAGGTCGATGGCTTTCGTAAAATCGGGAATACTCCCAGCGTAATCCTCCAGTCTCGACTTGCACATCCCGCGTGAATAGTACGCCTGAATGTTGTCGGGACTGAGTTCGATGGTTTTGCTGAAATCCTGGAGGGCCGCTTTGTAGTTGTCGAGTTTGGTGCGACTCAAGCCCCGGTTGTAGTAGGCCTGGGCATCGTCGGGTACGAGTTCGATGGCCCGGTTGTAATCTTGCAGGGCGGCCCGGTGGTCGTCCTGCTTGCTTTTGCTGTTGCCCCGGGCCAAGTACGACAGCGCATCCTTGGGGTTGAGTTCGATGGCCCGGTCAAAATCAAGGACCGCCCCCCGGTGATCGCGCAGATTAGCTTTAGCCCAGCCCCGGTTGTAGTACGAGGGGGCATTTTCGGGACTCATGGCAATGGCCTGGTTGAAGGATTGCAGGGCGGCGGTGAAATCACCGGCCTTGCTCTTGTCGAGGCCGGTTTTGAAAAACTCCTCTGCCGACTGGGCGGACGCGGCACCCCCACCCAACACGGATAGGATGACCGCAACAGATAACAGGAAACGGGTTTTCATAAGTGAATTAGGTGGCTAAAGGTGTGATTTGTAGAAGGTGTAGTTGGCGTAAAGAATTCAAAATTGCAAAAAATCCCCCAACCTCCCGTCCGATAGGCCGGTTAAATTTTTGTGAAGTTTGAAATGGGCCGGTTCAGCGGGTGACTGAATAATCAGGTACAGATGCGGTCAGGGTAGGCCGATTATTAGTAAAACCTTGTACCGAAACCCCGTAAACGTATGGATTGACGTTAGCGTAAGCCAGTACCGGCAGTTTACCAAACCCACCGGAAGTCTGCTCAGGGTCAGTGGCTTCGTCCGGTTTACTTTCGGCTACCACTCATTATTCTCTAAATTATTGGCTACTTTACATTCGTTCACTTTCTCGCGCCGTTGTGATCGAATCTTGTTCCATCGCATGAAAAACACGCTACTACTCATTACGCTGTTAGGGCCTGTGCGCGCGGTAGCCCAGGAGA
>JAJAZB010000214.1 GCA_026785975.1 Cytophagaceae bacterium
ACGCAGCCGGGCCTGAACCTGATTTATGCCCACCTGAACCGGCTCATTCAGGATACCGACGCCAGCGTCCTGCTGGTGACCGGGCCGGGTCACGGGGCGCCGGCCATTTTTGCCAATCTCTTTCTGGAAGGAACATTGGGCGAATTCGACGCGCAGTATGCGCCGGGGCTGACGGGGCTGACCAACCTGATTTGCCAGTTTTCGTGGCCCTACGGTTTGCCGAGCCACTTGGTGCCCGGCACCCCCGGCCAGATTCAGGAAGGGGGCGAGTTGGGGTACTGCCTATCGCACGCTTTCGGGGCCGTCCTCGATAACCCCGATCTGCTGGTGGCCTGCGTGGTGGGCGATGGCGAAGCCGAGACCGGTCCGCTCGCGGCGGCCTGGCACTCTAACAAGTACCTGAATCCCGTTACGTCGGGGGCCGTGCTGCCGATTCTGCACGTCAACGGCTATAAATTATCAAGCGCGACAATTTTTGGGCGCATGAGCGATAATGAACTGACAAACCTCTTCACGGGCTACGGCTATCAGGTGCGCATCGTGGGCGGCAGCAACCCGATGCAGGTTCACGCGGCCATGTGGCAGGCGATGAACTGGGCGCACAAGGAAATTCAGACCATTCAGCAAAACGCCCGAATGGGGATACCCAGCGGTGTTCCCGCCTGGCCAATGCTGATTATGCAAACGCCCAAAGGCTGGACCTGCCCCCTGACGGTGGAGGGTCAGCCCATCGAGAATACGGCCCATTCTCACCAGCTACCCGTTGCTGATCCGGCCGGAAAACCTTCGCAGCTTGAGGCGCTGGAAACCTGGCTCCGTAGCTATCGCCCCCAAGATTTGTTCGATAAAACGGGCCGACCGTTTGAAGAAGTAGTCAGTGTGTGCCCAGCTGACAACCGGCGCATCGGCATGAACCCCCACGCGAATGGTGGGGAGTTATTGGTACCGCTCAAACTCCCGCATTTTACCGACTACGCCGTATTTGTATCGTCGCCGGGAAGCGTCATGGCCGGGGGAACGCATACGCTGGCAACGTACCTGCGCGACGTGTTCCGGCTGAACGAGGAGGCCCAAAATTTTCGCATCGTCTGCCCCGACGAAACGACTTCCAACCGCATGACCCCGCTGTTTGAGGCTACCGAACGGGCCTGGATGGGGCCGATGGTGGAAACCGACGAGTTTTTGTCTCCCGATGGCCGGGTGATGGAAATTCTGAGTGAACACACCTGCCAGGGCTGGCTGGAAGGCTACCTGCTGACGGGGCGGCACGGGCTATTCGGCTGCTACGAAGCGTTCATTCCCATCGTCGATTCAATGCTGAACCAGTACGCCAAGTGGCTGAAAGTGAGCAAGGAAACGCCCTGGCGAAAACCCTTGGCTTCGCTCAACTACCTGCTCACGTCGCACCTGTGGCGGCAGGATCACAACGGCTATACCCATCAGGTGCCGAGTTTTATCAATTCGGTTGTCGCCAAAAAAAGCTCCGTCGCGCGGGTCTATCTGCCGCCCGATGCCAACTGCCTGCTGTCGGTAATGGACCATTGCCTCCGTAGTCGCGACTACGTTAATCTGATCGTAGCGTCCAAAGCCAGCCAGGTGCAGTGGCTGTGTATCGATGCCGCCCGCGAGCATTGCCAACGGGGCATTTCGATTTGGGACTGGGCCGGTACCGCACCGGCGGATCGGCCGATGCGGGGGAACGAAACCGGCCACCATCGGAGTACCGACCAACCCGATGTGGTGCTGGCCGCTGCGGGCGACGTGCCGACCAACGAGACGGTAGCCGCCGCCGCTATTTTAAAAGAACACCTGCCCAACCTGAGCGTACGCGTGGTGAATGTTGTGGATTTGCTGACGATGATGGCGCCCGACAATCACCCGCACGGCTTGGCCGAAGCGGTATTTGTCGACTTATTCACGACGGAGAAACCGGTTATTTTCGCGTTTCATGGCTATCCGACGCTGATTCACGAGTTGCTGCATCACCGCACCAATCCGACGCGGTTTCACGTGCGGGGCTATCTGGAAGAAGGCCGCACCACCACACCTTTCGATATGCTGGTACTCAACAACATGAGCCGCTACCAGCTGGTGCTGTCCGCGCTGGAGCGCGTTGGTGATCGGCCCGGTGTTCAGGCTTTAACCAGTTGGTGCCGGTCAAAACTCACCGAGCACGCGGCTTACATCCGGGCCAATGGCGAGGATATGCCAGATGTGCGAAGTTAAACCCGTTTCGTAGCTTGCCGTCTCAAACTCCTGAAGCAGCGGTAGAAAGTTAAATCCAAGTTTGTTGTATTACACTTTATAAAAACAAAACATGAAAGCATTAGTGTATCACGGTCCGGGAAAAAAATCCTGGGAAGAAAAGCCGAATCCCACGTTACTCCAGGCTACCGATGCCATTGTCAGGATTTATAAAACCACGATCTGCGGCACTGATCTGCATATCTTAAAAGGGGATGTGCCGGAGGTAACCGATGGCCGGATTTTAGGGCATGAAGGCATCGGAACTATCGAGGAAGTTGGTTCCGCCGTGACTACGTTTAAAAAAGGAGACCGGGTCCTGATTTCCTGTATCTCGTCCTGCGGAAAATGTGATTACTGCCGAAAGGGGATGTATTCCCATTGCGACCAGGGAGGATGGATATTAGGTCACCTGATTGATGGAACGCAGGCCGAATACGTCCGAATCCCGTTTGCCGATACCAGCTTATACCCCATACCCGAGCAGGCCGACGATGATGCCATCGTGATGCTGAGCGATATATTACCCACGGGTTTTGAATGTGGTGTTTTGAATGGGCAGGTAAAACCAGGGGACACGGTCGTGATCGTGGGCGCTGGGCCCATCGGATTAGCCGTATTGCTCACGGCACAGTTTTACGCGCCGGCCACCATCATTATGATTGACGTGGACGATAACCGGTTGCTGGCCGCAAAAGCGTTTGGTGCTACGCATACCATTAACAGTCAGGAAAAAGATGCGGTTAAGGAAGTCTTCAGCCTGACGGAAAACAGGGGGGCCGATGTCGCCGTCGAGGCGGTGGGCATTCCGGCTACGTTTGAATTATGTGCCGCCATTATTGCCCCTGGTGGGCGCATTGCCAATGTGGGGGTCCACGGTAAATCCGTTGAGCTTCACTTAGAAACGCTGTGGTCCAGGAATATCACCATCACGACCCGTCTCGTGGATACCGTTACCACGCCGATGCTGATGAAAACGATTCTATCCCATAAACTGGACGGGACAAAATTAATCACCCATCATTTTGCCCTAAGTGATATTCTAAAGGCTTATGATACGTTTGAGCATGCGGCCAGGGAAAAAGCCCTTAAAGTGATACTGACAAGCAAATAGCCCCTCCATCGCATCACGCTATGCTCCGCTATCTATTCGCTTTTTTACTGCTCGTTCATGGGCTTATTCACCTACTGGGCTTTGTGAAGCAGTGGCATCTAACTACAATCAGTCAGATGAGTGGTAAAACCCTGATTCCGATTGCTGAAAGTACGTCTAAACTGCTCGGCCTGGGCTGGTTGCTGGCTTGTCTGGGGTTTGGGCTGGCGCTGGTTGGCTACTGGCTCCGGCGCGATTGGTGGCTGGCGGCAACGTTTAGCAGTATCGTTCTGTCTCAGGCCCTCATTATCTTTTATTGGCCCGATGCAAAAGCAGGAACCATCGCCAATGCTTGTATTGCAGTGGTGCTGGTACTGACATACGCTCAGCTTCACTTCTCGCGGCAAGCCGACGAGCAATCTCGGCAATTGTTGAGTGAATCTGCTCTGAATCAGGAGATTGTTACACCGGAGATGCTGGCCGGATTGCCAACCCCCGTGCAACAATGGCTAACGGCATCGGGCGTGGTGGGCAAAGAGCGCGTGCATACGGTACGGCTGCGGCAACGCGGCCTGATGCGAACCAGCCCCACCGGAGCCTGGATGCACACCGAGGCCGAACAATATTTCGGCGTCGATAGGCCGGGCTTTGTCTGGAAAGCCAACGTGCAGATGATGGGGTTTCTGCCACTGGCTGGTCACGATTCCTACGCCGGGGGCAAGGGCAGAATGCTCATTAAAGCGCTGTCGGTCGTGCCGGTGGTTGATGCCGCCGATGCCAAAACCGATCTGGGTGCCATGCTCCGGTATCTGAGCGAAATGTGCTGGTTTCCTTCGGCGGCTCTCAGCCCCTACATCACTTGGCAAGCTATTGATACGAGCCACGCCCAGGCAACGATGACGGATAAAGGCATGACGGTCAAGGCCGTGTTTGCTTTCGATGAGCAACACCGACTCGGCAGCATCACGGCCAACCGCTACTACGGGGGCGGTGAAGCCGGGAAGTTGGAATCGTGGTATATCCCCGCCCGTGCTTGGAAGACGATGCACGGGGTAACTATTCCCGTTAAAGGCGATGTGATCTGGAAACTGCCTGCGGGTGATTTCAATTACTTTCAATGGGAAATCACCGACATCGACTACAACAAGCCGATGCTGTATTGATCCGGTGAGGTGCATTCATCCACCAGCGCCCCGTCGGACTGGGCAGCCCCGACGACTTTTTTGCGGGGACGCCCAGTCCGTCCGGCGGGTGGCACTTCTGATGGGTAAAAACAAACTAGTTAGTTCTGCGCACTTACTGAAGGGCACGTCTGTTATTCCCTTTCGGGTGATACTCTTGCTTCGTAGCGTAGGGTTTAAATGTTATGACTTTCGCTCAGCCTCACCCGCGCGGCGGAGCAAGGTACTGATCTTTAGGTTTTTATAAATATTTATTCTTTCACCCGAAAGGGAATAACTCGATTCTGACCAATCATTTCTACGTTTGGGGTGCAGGAACAGGGTTTTAAAATTCAAAAACCGAGTTTTTAGACGTGCCCATAAATTATCATTTTTAGTCAGCCTCCAAACTCGCCCAAATCCCAATGGACAGACCCGTTCCTAAAATAAAAACCCCCGCCGCCTCGATTTTCAATGCCTGGCTCTGGAAAATGGCCTGGCGCGATAGCCGTCGGAGCCGACAGCGGCTTTTCCTGTTTATGTCGGCCATCGTGTTGGGCATTGCGGCTCTGGTCGCCATCAATTCCTTTGGCGACAACCTGTCGCGCAGCATCGACGAGCAGGCCCAGGAGTTGCTGGGGGCCGATTTAGTGCTTTCGTCGGGGCGTTTCCCCGGTGAAAAAACGATTGCCTCCCTCGATTCGGCCAGCCTCGACCGTACCTCCGAAGTATCATTTGCGTCGATGGTATTTTTCCCAAAAACGCAGGGCGTCCGGTTGGCGCAGGTGAAGGCGTTGGGCGGAAAGGATTCGACCACCGTGGGCAACTTTCCGTACTACGGCGCCTGGGAAACTCAGCCCGCGTCGGCGGTCGCTTTGTTTCGGAAGGCCGCCCAAACGAGCCGTCCCCTTGCCCTGGTCGATGAGGCCCTGCTCATTCAGTTTGGGGCCAAACTGGGCGACTCGGTTAAAGTGGGCAGTACAATTTTCCAGATCGCGGGCCGTGTACTCAAAATGCCCGGACAGTCGGCGGTGACGACGACCGTTGCCCCGACGGTGTACATTTCCCAACCCATGCTGGCCAAAACGGGCCTGTTGCAACCCGGTAGCCGGGCTACCTACAAAATGTACTACCAGTTTGCCCGTGGAACCGACATCGGGAAGTACGTCAAGCAAATCGAGCCTCGCCTGGACAAAGAAGGACTCAACTCCGACACCGTCGCCGAGCGGAAACGCCAAACCGGGCGGGTCTTTGCCGACCTCACGCGGTATCTGAATCTGGTTGCTTTCGTGGCTCTGCTGTTGGGTTGCGTGGGCGTGGCCAGCGCGGTGCATTTGTACGTCAAAGAAAAAGTATCGTCGGTGGCGGTGTTGCGCTGTCTGGGGGCCAGCGGGCGGCAAGCCTTCCTGATTTACCTGATTCAAACGGCGCTCATGGGTTTCTTGGGGGCCGTGTTGGGCACCTTGCTCGGCTCGGGGGTGCAGTGGTTGCTGCCCGAAGTCTTCGGGAGTTTTCTGCCCGTCGATGTCGAGGTGGCCGTTTCGTGGCGGGCTGTCGCTCAGGGGATTGGCACTGGTTTGGTCATTGCCGTTCTGTTTGCGTTACTGCCCTTGTTGGTCGTTCGTAAAATTTCGCCCTTGCGCACACTGCGCAGCTCCTACGAGGACGATACCGCCGGGAGTGACCCCTGGCAGTGGGCGGTCTACGCGGCTATCGTGCTGTTTATCACCGGATTTGCCTACTGGCAGATTCGCGATTATAAACTTGCCCTGGGTTTTACCGCCGGCTTGGCCGTTGTGTTTGCCGTGCTGACGGGCCTGGGGAAATTGCTCATGGTGTTGGTGCGGCGGTTTTTCCCGGTGTCCTGGAGTTACGTGTGGCGGCAAAGTCTGGCTAATTTGTACCGCCCCCAAAACCAGACGCTGATCCTGGTGATTTCCATCGGATTGGGTACATTCCTGATGGCGACGCTCTACCTGACGCAAAACCTGCTGCTTGGTCGGGTGGAACTATCGGGGAGTGGCAAGCAGCCCAACATGGTTCTGTTTGACATTCAAAACGAACAAAAAGAGGGTGTTCGCGAGCTGGTTTTGCAACACAAATTACCCATTCTTCAACAGGTACCCGTGGTAACGATGCGGCTGGCCGAGATCAACGGGCGCACCGTCGAGGATATTCAGAAAGATACCACTGACAAAACGCCCAACTGGGCGCTGACCCGCGAATACCGGGTGACGTACCGGGATTCGCTGATTGATTCGGAAAAACAACTTTCGGGGATGCCGCCCAAACTTACCGATTCTACCACCTTCATTTCGGTGGAAGAAGGCTACCTGAACCGACTGAAACTCAAACTCGGCGACAAACTGACGTTTGACGTGCAGGGCGCGATCATCGAAACGACCGTGGGCGGCACCCGCGAGGTCGACTGGAACCGCGTACAAACTAATTTCCTGGTGGTTTTCCCGTTGGGCGTCCTCGAACAGGCTCCGCAGTTCAACGTTTTGATGACCCGCGTGCCGACTCCGCAACAGGCCGCTGCTTTTCAACGGGATTTGGTGTTCAGCTACCCCAACGTGTCGGCCATCGACCTGGGATTGATTCTAAAGACGGTGGATGAAATTCTGGGAAAAATCTCGTTTGTCATCCGGTTTATGGCTTTGTTCAGCATCGTGACGGGCTTGCTGGTGCTGAGTAGCTCGGTCGTTATCAGCAAATACCAGCGGATACAGGAAAGTGTGTTGCTTCGCACGCTGGGTGCCAATCGCCGCCAAATTTTGAGCATCACTTTGATTGAATACCTGTTGCTGGGCGTTCTGGCCGCATTTTCGGGAATTCTGTTGTCGCTTTTCGGAACCTGGGCGCTGGCTTATTTTGTGTTTGAAGTGCCATTTGCGCCCAACTTCCTGCCCTTGCTGGTGGTTGCCGCCGTGGTCACGAGCGTCACGATTCTGATTGGCCTGTTCAACAGCCGGGACGTGCTGGTGCGCTCACCGCTGGAGGTGTTGCGGGCGGAGGGCTGAGAAATTTACAAGAAAAGGCCCCGTGTATCCTGGAAATACACGGGGCCTTTTCTTGTAAAACGCTTTTAATTCTCTTTTCTCAAAAAGGTAGTTCCTCGCTCGTCAGTGAGGCTGCTCACGTTTCCCGCGCTATCGTACCGCAGTTGCATTTTGATTCCATTATCCAAAATGAAAGTTTGAC
>JAJAZB010000215.1 GCA_026785975.1 Cytophagaceae bacterium
CGGGAGGGAGAGCAGAGTTTTCCTTCTGCCCGTGCGACGGACCGCTCCCTCCTCCCTCCGCACTCCTGACTCCTAAATTCAAGTGCAACATATTCCGGGTGTACTGGTGGTGGTAGCTTTGCCTGAGTTTGAAGTTAAACAGGTCGTAGCCCTCGTAGGTCGTGGTGGTTTTGAGGCGGCGGTCATCGCCGGGTAGCATATCGGTCACGAAAATATCGAGCCGCCCGTCGTTGTTGATATCGGCAATATCGGCACCCATCGAGGCGGCGCTGATGTGATTCATGGCCGATTCCAGCGACTCCGTAAATGTGCCGTCGTGATTATTCAGGTAGAGGTAGTCGCGTTCGTAAAAATCATTGGAAATGTAAATGTCCAGCCAATTATCGTCGTTGACGTCACCCACGGTGATCCCCAACCCGAACCCGATGACGCTCCCGTAAATTCCCGCCTGTGCTGAAACGTCGACGAAATGGCCCGAAGCTCCGCCCGCCCGGGGCGTGTCATTCCGAAACAATTTCTGACCGCCATCGTAATCACGTTCGTTGCGCAGGTTGCGGTAGCCCAGTTTTCCGATGGGAATAAAACTGTTGTTGAGCAGGTACATGTCGAGGTCACCGTCACGGTCGTAGTCAAAAAAGGCCGCGTGGGTACTAAAACCCCGGTCGTCTAAACCGTACTCTTTTGCTTTTTCGGTAAAAGTCACTACGCCACCTTTGGTCTTGGCACCGTTGCTGATGAAGAGTTCGTTGGCGCGGTCATCTTTGGGACGGTTGCCCGAATTGCAGACGTAAATATCCAGCCAGCCGTCGCCATTGACATCGGCAAACGTGACGCCGGTACTCCAGGCGTGTTTGCCCTGAATGCCCGCCTGTACGCTGATGTCCTCAAACTTGAGGTTGCCTTTGTTGAGGTATAAGTGGTTGTCGCCCATGTTCGACGTCAGAAATACGTCGGGCAACCCGTCGTTGTTGACATCACCGATGGCGACGCCACCGCCGTTGTAAAAATTCCGGTAGTTGAAGATATTGAGTTCTTTATCGTCGTGTACTTCGTTAACAAAGTTTACGCCCGTGTAGGAAGCGGGTAAAGCCTCAAAAAGTACATCACTGGGGGTGTCGGATTTTTTACAACTCGCCAGCCCCAGCAGCAACATCGAGAAGAGAATAAAGCGCATGAAGGTGAGCAATGAAACCAGAATAGTCTACAAAAATAACCCGTTCACCGACCGATTCAAACGGATCGCCCGATGCCCGGGAACATTACCCCAATAAGATGGGGTAAAGGCCAGCGATTGATGCTCGGTAGCAGCCAATGCGTCAGGCTGGTTTATGATTTTGTAGAGAGGGAATTTCAAAAAAGAAGCGGGTACCGCCGAACGGTACCCGCTTGCTTAATCAAAAATCGTTGAAATCAATAGCCTGGGTTTTGCTTTAGGTTGGGGTTTCCATCGAGCTGACGCTGCGGAATCGGAAATAAAGCCCGCGAAGCAGGAGATACTTCTTTGAACTGCCAGGCATCGTCCCAAGTACCAAAACGGATCTGATCCTGACGGCGCCATCCCTCCCAAGCCAGTTCGCGACCCCGCTCATCGAGAATTACCGGCAACGTGAGTGCGGTGAACGCAGGAACACCGGCACGGACGCGGATCTTGTTGATGTCAACCAGCGCATCGGCTGTTTTACCCAAACGGAAGTTAGCTTCGCCGCGCATCAGCAGAATGTCGGCCAAACGGAACAAGGCGTAGTCGTTGCTCATATCCGCCCTGGGGTTACCCACTTCAAACTGCCACTTGTCGCAACGTACCCCAGCCCGGCGACCCGGTGCTCCGGCTGGCATTTCGAAAGCTGAAATTTCGGGCGTAAAAATCAGCGGCTGGCCGTCGTCCAGAATGGGTTGACCTTCAGCGGTGAATTGTTGACCGGCCAACCAGGTAGCCTGCTTACGGACGTCTTTGTCGTCGAATTTATTATAAAATTCGGCCAACGTGCAGAAGCCATTCCAGGGCGCGTTGCCCAGTTTGTAGGTGTTCTGACTCAGGTAGTGCAGCGTTTTCATCTGGAGGACAAAACCAGTACCCGCTGATTTGTCGAAAGGAATCGCGAACACGGTCTCCGGCGAGGTCTGGTTGTTGACAATGAAGTTGTCCGCGTAATTACTCATCAGACTCAAACCGGCACTACCCGTTACGGCATCGCAGGCGGCCACACACTTAGCCCACTGGGCCGTACCCGTATACACTTCGGCGTTGAGGTACAATTTCGCCAGAATCACGTTGGCCGTAGCTTGATTAAAACGACCATAGTAGGCTCCACCGACGGTTTTGCTCAAGGTAGGGAGCACGGCGATCAATTCTTTTTCTACAAAGTCATACAACTCCTTGCGTGTAGCCTGCTTGGGCAGGTCAGTAGAGTACTTGTCGACAATCGGAGCGCTACCGAAGTTATCCAACGCCAAAAAGTGGTAAAAAGCCCGGAAAGCCCGCAATTCAGAGATAAGACCCTGATTTGTCTGACCTTCCAACTGCCGGTTGATCCCCACTGCACCTCCATAAATGAAGTTCCAAAGGCCATTGAAAAAGTCATTGTCGACGGTAGGACTCCAGGTGTGTTGGTGACGACGTTTCCAGTTGTCACCGTCTTTCCAGTCGCCACCACGGGTCGGAACAACCTGCTCGTCGGTTGCGGTATTGAAATCTTCCACCGTGCCTTTGTAGCCGCGCAGGTTTCCGTAGAGAGGCCCCAGGATAGCGGCCCGTTGCTGATCGGTGGTGCCAAATTGGTCGGCAGGAATCGTGTCGTACACCTGTTCTGTGAGGTCAGTACACGATTGAATGGTGAGGGCGCCAGCGACGACCCCAGCCGAAATCCAGTATTTAAAGCCTTTGTTCATAGTGTGAAACGTTGTAGGTAGAACTGAGTAAACCTGTTTACGTAAAGAAAAGAAAATTAGTTGCTTCCTCGACAATTTGTTTGAGCAAGATGTTTCAAAAAGCGGGAAATTCTTGTGTTTTACTAATTTTCCCCGCAATTGCTTCCTCTTGAAGGAAGCAATTGCGGGTTAGGATTAGAACGTCAGGTTTACACCTAATTGAACGGTACGCTGTTTGGGGTAAATACCCCGGTTGTCGACTCCAATGCTACCCGGACGCTGGCTACGACCATCGTTTTCGAGTACCCCACGGGTATCGAGCTCAGGATCGGTGCCGGTGTACTTCGTAATCAGAAACAAGTTCTGACCGGCCAGGTACACCCGCGCCCGGCTCAGGATTTTGCTGTTGGTTGGGACCGTGTAGCCCAACTGGAGGTTGTCCAGACGCACGAACGAACCGCTTTCGAGCCAGTAACTTGAGAGCTGGTTGACCGAATAATTGATGGGTTGGTCAGCCACCGTCGTGAACGCGTTGGACTCCAGAATACTGCCCGGAATCGAGAAGTTCGAGCGGGTGTTGTTCAGGATTTTGTTGCCAAATACGCCCCGGAGCAAGAAACTCAAATCGAAGTTCTTGTAGGTGAATGAGTTGGTCAGTGACGTCGTGAACGTAGGCTGTGGGTTGCCAAACTGCTTGAGTTCAGCCTTTTCGTAATCACTGGTCGTGCCACCACCGGTAGCCACGAGGAGCATTTTGCCATCGGCCGAGAACCCGGCAAATTCCGGAATCAGGAATTCACCCAACGGCCGGCCTTCAATGAGTTGCGAAGCAAACACGTCCGACAAGCCCCGGCCCCCGAAGGGCGAGAAGCGAATGGCACCCGTCTTGAATTCATCGTTCGAGAGTGATTTTACTTTGGTATTAAACTTCGAGGCAATCAGGCTGACATTCCAGGTAAAATCGTTGCGCTGAATGGCCGCATAGTTCAAGGTCAACTCAACCCCCTTGTTCGACATCTGCCCCACGTTGGCCTGTAACTGATTGACTTTATAAGGGGGCACCGGCACGGTGTAGTTGTACAACATGTTCTTGGTTGCCTTGTCGTAAAAATCAAGGTTACCCGTCAGGCGGTTGCTCAACAAGGCAAAGTCGAGGGCAATATTGGCCGTTTCAACAATCTCCCAGCGCAGGTTAGGGTTCTCGTTCTGGTTGAGGCCATAGCCCGGTTGCCATTGTCCCGAAGCGCCGTCGTAGTAGCTGGCTGCAGGGCCGTAACGCTCAATCGAGCCGTACGGGGCTAAGCCTTCCGAGTTACCCGTTTGGCCCCAGCCGACGCGCAATTTCAGGAAGTTGATGGTGGCATTATCCTTCAGGAAAGCCTCTTCGCTCAGGTTCCAGGCGGCAGCAACGGAAGGAAAAACACCCCACTTGTTGTTGGCCCCAAACTTCGAGCTACCATCGCGGCGGACGGTAGCCGTTACGTTGTATTTGTCGAAGAGGTTGAAGGTAGCCCGGCCAAAGAAGGAGATCAGGCGGGTTTCGTTCTTGTAGGAAGAAACGTAGTTCGTGGATGGGTTCTGGAGAATTTGCGTTCCCTGCCCCAGGTTATTGTAACTCAAATTGTCCGTTACGAAACCCTGGTTACTGGCACCGAAGCCTTCGTCCGTATTTTGCTGGAACGAGTACCCCGCCAGCAAATTCATATTGATGTTGTCATTCAGCGGCTTCACGTAGTTGGCCGTAAATTCAATCAATGAATTGTTAGTTTCATCCGTACGGCGTTGTGCTTCACCCTGGCGGGCCAGATAGGCTTTGATGCCCGTATTGAATTTGCGGCCCTCGATGCTGTTGTTCAGGCGGTACGCCGCGTTCGTTCCAATGGTCAGTCCATCCAGAATTTCGTAGCGAATGTTCATGCCCCCGATCACGGTACGTTCACTCCGGTTCCAGGTCTGGTTCTCAAACATGGCGACCGGATTGTTCAAGTCAAAGCTACCCGGCCTTTCAAAGTAGGAACCATCGGCATTGCGAACGGGAAATACCGGCAAAAACAACGAAGCGCGATACGTAATGTCACCGTCCGACAGTTTCTTGATGTCGTTGGTAATGGCCAGGTTGTACTGTACGTTCAGGCGGTTGTTGAACGCTTTCTGATCGATGTTGATACGGCCCGTAACCCGGTTGAATCCCGTGTTTTTGAGCAAGCCCGGCTGGCCCAGGTAGTTCAACGAACCCCGATAGCTGAAACCCGCGCCACCGCCCATGATGCTTAGGTCGTGGCTCTGGATGTAGGCCGTCTGTGAGATTTCCTTGATCCAGTCCGTGTTGCCACCGGCATCGATACCCTTCAGATCGGCGTCACCTTTGATGCGGCGCACTTGCTCGCGATATTGGTCGCCAGTGAGGAAAGGCAACTTGCGGGCAGTGGTACCAATGGCACCATACCCGCTGTACGATACCGACGTACGGCCTTCTTTACCACGTTTGGTCGTAATCACGATAACCCCGTTGGCCGCCCGCGATCCATAAATGGCCGCTGCCGAAGCGTCTTTGAGTACGTCAATCGTCTCGATATCGGTTGGTGATACGCTATTGAGCGGTACGCCGATTACCCCGTCAACCACCGTAAGGGGGTCGGTATTTCCCGTCAACGAGGTAATTCCCCGCAAGCGAACTTGGGGTAAGCCATTGGGGTCACCCGACGTTTGGGTAATCACCAGACCAGCCACCCGGCCTTGAATAGCCCCGAGGGCGTTGGCGTTCACACCAGGGTTGAAATCTTTAGCCGAGACCTGAGCTATTGAACCAGTCAGGTCTTTTTTCCTGCTCGTGCCGTACCCTGTTACCACGACTTCTTCGAGGGCTTTTACATCCGAACCCAGTTTTACATCGAGGGTCGTTTGTCCACCTACCGGAATTTCCTGTGAGGTGTAGCCTACGAAACTGAATACCAGCGTAGCATTGTTGCCCGCGCTGAGGCGGTAGGTGCCGTCAGCACCCGTGTTGGCACCCGTGTTGGTGCCTTTAACCGATACGTTTACGCCGGGAATCGGAGTTCCATCGGTTGCATCGGTCACTTTGCCGCTTACCTGGCGATCCTGGGCATAAGCCCCCAAGCTCATCAACAGGGCCGTGGCAACCAGACAAAACGTGGCTACCCCGTTGCGAAGCAATCTGTACGAGTGTTGCATCATAGGTTGAATTAGGTGAAAAAATTAAGGATGATTAAGAGTTAATAGGTTTTGGCAACGACTAACTCACCTTCTCGAAATATTGCTTGATTGAAACGTCAAACCATTCATTAGCAATTGATTAGGTAATAGAAAGTGGTACTTCGCAAAGGATAAGTAGCAAATTGGCAATAACCCGTTGAGCAAATTACTATAAAAAAAAAATTCAATGCAATTCCCTGCAAGGAAAGTAATAAAAGTTTTTCATTTTACTGTAAACGTTTACAGTAAAAGAACTAAGTATAAATACCTGTAAAACTGATAGTTATGCCTGGTCAAAGGCGGGTTAAATCCACTTTAAAAATCTTGATAACTTGCAATATTTAGCCAACTTGTTTGGTCAATGCGCAAAATGTTGCACAATATCGAGTAGACAGCCCATGTTTTTTGCATTTATTTGCAGACCTAATCCGTAAAATCATGCTCAAAGAAGAACGCCAGCAATTGATTCTCGATAAAATCGGGGCTGATAAAAAAGTCACACTGGTGGCCTTGAGCAAGGAACTCGACGTATCGTACGATAGCATCCGGCGCGATATTATCGAACTCGAAGAGCGGGGGCTGCTCCGCAAAGTTCACGGCGGAGCCATTACCAATTCGTATCTGCCTATGAAGGTCAGGCAGCGAATGGGTATTCCCAATCCTGAAATCGTGCGCATTGCCCGGAAAACACTCCGGCTCATTCAACCCGGCCAAACGATTCTGATGGATGGCGGAACTACCCCGTTGTATATTGTCGAGCAGTTTCCTAAGGAAATGGAGTTGACCGTCGTGACCAACAACCTGCCTTTGGCCGTGGTACTGGCCGACCATCCCCACATTGAAGTCATGGTGCTGGGCGGAAGTTTTTACAAACGCTACCAGATTACAATGGGCCAGACTGTGATGGACCAACTGGCGCATCTACGAGTAGACTGGTACTTGATGGGGGTGGTTGGTTCGCACCCCGACGAAGGCTTTTCGTTACGAAATCACGAAGAGACATTGCTCAAACGGCGCATGATGCAGACCGCCCGGCAAGTTGCTGTTTGCCTGACCACCGAGAAACTGCACACACCGGCTGCTCACCGTATCTGTGGCCTCGAAGACGTCAGCCTGCTCATCACCAGCCTGAACCCATCGGATGCGCAATTGGCTGAATACCAGGAAAAAGGTTTGGAAATTTGGTGAGCGAACACGCTTCTGCTTGTCTTCAAAAATGGGAAGGCTCCGCCAGTATTTTTTGTGCAGTTAAAAGCCCATTGCCCATTGCGTCCGTAGATCTACCTAACCTTCTTTCAAATGCGTTGGGGGTGCCGCCGTTGCGGTGTATTTTTGTGGTTAATTAAAGCAACGCCACCCAACTGATGACCTTTGCCGCACCCGATGCCCGGGAACTGTCTACCGAACTCCTTAACGATCTGGCGGCCACGCTCGACGGCGAATTTTACGCCGATCAAACGATGCGGACGTTGTACGCGACCGATGCCTCGGCGTACCGTGAAATGCCCCTGGCCGTGGCCGTGCCTAAATCGGTGGATGATCTGAAAAAGCTGATTGCGTTTGCCCGCCAGCACCGCGCGTCGATCATTCCCCGCACGGCGGGTACCTCGCTGGCCGGGCAGGTGGTGGGCAGCGGAATCGTGGTGGACGTGTCGAAGTATTTCACTAAAATCCTGGAATTCAATGCGGAGGAAGGTTGGGTGCGGGTACAACCCGGTGTCGTACGCGACGAACTCAACCTGTTTCTGAAACCCCACGGCCTGATGTTCGGGCCAGAAACCTCAACGGCCAACCGCGCCATGATTGGCGGAATGGTGGGCAATAATTCCTGCGGCTCCAATTCCGTGGTGTACGGTTCCACGCGTGAACATTTGCTGGAAGTAAAAGCACTGCTGGCCGATGGGAGCGAGGCCCATTTCACCCCCAACCCCCTGAAGGGGGATTTTTTCATCACACAAAGTTCCAGGCAGGAAAGCCCCCTTCAGGGGGTTGGGGGTAAATTGCGCGGCGAACTCGAAAAACAGATTCACCAGAAAACATTCACCCTACTTTCTCCCGCCGAAACCCAGGCTGAAATCCACCGTCAGTTTCCGAAAAAATCGATTGAACGCCGCAATACCGGGTACGCCCTGGATGAACTCATTGATTGCGACCCGTTTACGCCCGGTGGTGCCCCGTTTAATTTCTGTAAACTCATTGCCGGGTCGGAGGGCACGCTTTGTTTTTTGACCGAAATCAAACTACACCTCGTCCCGTTACCCGCCCGCGAGGTGGGATTGCTCTGCGTCCATTTTCACACGATCGACGAGGCGCTGCGGGCCAATGTCATCGCCATGCAACACCGGCCCAGCGCCAGCGAACTGATCGACCATTACATTCTGGAGTGTACCAAAGAAAACATTGAGCAGCGCAAAAACCGCTTTTTCGTGGAGGGTGACCCCGGCGCTATTTTGGTGATCGAATTTCGCCGCGATAACCGGGAGGAGGTCACCGTTGCTGCTGCCGCACTTGAAGCCGACTTGCGCCGGGCCGGGTTTGGCTACCATTTTCCGCTGTTGTTCGGGGAAGATACTGCCAAAATCTGGACGTTGCGGAAGGCGGGCCTGGGGCTGCTCAGCAATTTGCCCGGCGATGAAAAAGCCGTCGCCGTCATCGAAGATACCGCCGTGGACGTGGCCGATTTACCCGCCTACATCCGCGATTTTAACCAGATCCTGGAAAAGCATGGCCTGCACGCGGTCCACTACGCGCACGCCGGGTCGGGCGAACTGCACCTGCGGCCCATCATCAACCTGAAGACGGAGGAGGGCAACCGGCAGTTTCGCGATATTGCCGAAGAAATCGCCCGGTTGGTGAAAAAATACGATGGTTCCCTGAGCGGGGAGCACGGCGACGGACGACTGCGGGGCGAATTTATTCCCCTCATGGTTGGGCCGAAAAACTACGAGCTGATGCGCGAAATCAAGCGCATTTGGGACCCACAGGGGATTTTCAACCCCGGCAAAATCGTGGATACCCCGCCGATGAATACGTCGTTGCGGTACAAGCCGGGCCAGCAAACTCCGGAATTCAACACGCATTTTCGCTTCGCCGACCAGGACATTCTCCAGCACGCCGAACAGTGCAACGGCTCGGGCGATTGTCGAAAAACGCACCTGACTGGCGGTACCATGTGCCCCAGCTACATGGCCACGCGCAACGAAAAAGACACGACCCGCGCCCGCGCCAACATCCTGCGCGAATACCTGACACACAGCCCCCCAGCCCCCGAAGGGGGAGTTTTGGTGTGGGATAAAAAAGCCCCCCTCGGGGGTTTGGGAGCAAAGGAAGTAAAGGCCGTCATGGATTTGTGTCTGAGTTGTAAAGCTTGCAAGTCCGAGTGTCCCAGTAACGTAGACGTGGCCAAACTAAAGGCGGAGTTTTTGCAAAGCTACCACGACGTACACGGGCTACCGTTCCGGTCCTGGCTCACGGGTAATTTCGGTACGGTGGCCCGCGTTGCCAGTTTTGTGCCCTGGGCGTACAATCTGATTTTTGGCACCCCGTTCCTGCGGCGGTTGGCCAATCAGGTCGTTGGCTACCATCCTGACCGTTCGGTGCCCTTGCTGGCTGGTCGGACGTTTTCGAACTGGTGGAAAAAACGGAATTTGGGTGGTCGCCGCCCCGAGTCGGATCGGCGCGTATTCTTGTTTGCCGATGAGTTCACCAATTTTCTGGACGTTGAAATCGGTAAAAAAGCCGTCTACCTGCTCGAGCGGTTGGGCTACGAAGTGATGGTTCCCGATACGCACCTCGAATCCGGGCGGGCGTATTTATCGAAGGGAATGCTCCGGGAAGGCAGGAAAATCGCCAATCGGAATGTGACGCTGTTGCGCGAGTTGGTCACGGAGGAAACCCCGTTGGTGGGCATCGAACCCTCCGCCATTCTAACATTTCGCGATGAGTACCCCGATCTGGTGGATGAAGAACTGCTAGCCGATACCAAAATTTTAGCCCGAAACGCCCTGACGTTTGAAGAGTTTTTTGCCCGTGAAATCGACGCCAAGCGCATCACGAAAGAGCAGTTTACCCAGGAAAAACGCCTGATCAAACTCCACGGTCACTGTCAGCAGAAAGCCGTCAGCAACCTGGTTCCCAGCAAAAAGATGCTCAGCCTACCCGAAAATTACGAGGTACATCTCATCCCGAGTGGCTGCTGCGGCATGGCGGGTAGCTTTGGCTACGAGGTCGAACACTACGACGTGTCGATGAAAATTGGGGAATTGGTGCTTTTCCCGGCGGTTCGTCAGCAGCCCGAAGCGGTAATTATCGCCGCGCCGGGTACGAGTTGCCGCCACCAGATTCACGACGGCACCGGCCGAACGGCCCTGCACCCGATCGAGATTTTGCACGAAGCCCTTAGGTAGCGCCGACCTCCGGTCGGCGTCGGGAGATTACACCTCGACCAGCATCGCACCGTAGGAATAGCCGCCCCCAAACGTGGTAACGATAATGCGGTCGCCTTTTTGATAGCGGAATTTGTTTTCGTCGAGGCCGATTGCGCACCCCGCACAGCCGGTATTGCCGAGGTACTGAATGTTGGAAAGCAATTTTTCCATTGGCAAACCGAGTTCTTCCATGACCTTTTTGCTGATTCGGAAATTGGCCTGGTGGGGCAGCACCCAATCGACGTCGTCGACGCTCAAACCATTGCGCTGAAGAACTTGCCGACTGGCTTTGGGCATATAAATGACCGCGTTCTGGAACACATCCCGACCTTGGGGCATATTCACGCCCCCGTTGAGGGGCCGCATCGTGACGCCTTCAATGGCCTTGCCGACCGTGGCGGCTCCGCCCGTGAGGACATCCCGGATATAAAGATCACTATCGGAAAGGCGCTCTTTGGAGATGAATAGGGCCGCCGCGCCGTCGCCCCACAGGTGCCCGGCTATTTTGTCGCTCTCGTTGGAGTAAGCCGTGTTGTGATCAGAAACTACCACCAGTGCCCGACGCGCCTTGCCCATGCAAAAGTAGCCCTCCACCACTTCGATGGCATTGATGAGTGACGAACAGGCC
Source organism: Cytophagaceae bacterium (assembly GCA_026785975.1). Taxonomy (GTDB): domain Bacteria; phylum Bacteroidota; class Bacteroidia; order Cytophagales; family Spirosomataceae; genus JAJAZB01. The sequence continues at coordinate 11,137 of JAJAZB010000215.1, forward strand.
GTTGAGACCGAAACGACCGGAATTTCCGGAATTTGCAAATCGTGTTGAACCACGTGCGCCAGTGTCACAATCGTGTCGTAAGGGGTGTAGGTAGCCCCAACAATCAGGTCAATTTCCTGCACGTCGTAGGGCAACGTGGCCAGACCCTGACGCACCGCCTCCACCGCCATCGTGTTCGTGTTCTCCTGCACGGAGGCCCTGCGTCGTTCCTGAATACCCGTCCGCCCCACAATCCAGTCGTTCGATAATCCATTCAGATTTTCGAAGTGGGCGTTGGATACCACCATTTCGGGCAGGTAATGACTTAACGCGTTGATAAACATGGTTCTACAATTGTACTATGCCGATAATTATTGCATTATGCAAAGGAGCGTATTCTTCACAATCTCTGCAACTTATTCTTAGCATTGTTCAAAAATCAATTCGATTAGTGCCAGTATTTCTGCAAAAACCTGTGCCAAATCGTCGAAGAATCAACTCGTCAAGAAGCGACTTGTTCATAAAATTGAAAAAGTTTTTGTTCTTCAAACGCCCAATCGTAGCTTTTTTCAACGGCCTTACGTCCGTTCACGCCCATCTGCCGGGCGATCTCCGGGTTTTCAACGAGAAACTTTAACGTTTGAAAAAGCGCATCGGCGTTGGTTGGATCGAGGCAAAATCCGCAATCATGGGTTTCCACGACCGAGCGGTACAAGGGGAAATCCGAGGTAATTACGGGCAATTCCAGTGCCATGTATTCAAAGATTTTGGTAGGGTAGGAAGTTGGAAAATCACCCACAGGCCGAAGTAGTGCCAGCCCGGCCACGCAGCGGGCCGCGTAAGCGAAGGCTTCGCGTGCGTCGGTGGGGCCGTAGAACGTGAGATTCGTCTTAATTCTTTCATATCCAGGAAGTTGTGCGAGTTCCTCTGGGCCAGACAGGTCGAAACCAAAGGGACCGAACAGGTGCATTCGGAAGTTGGGATAGTGGGTTTTAAGTTGGGCCAGTGCGTTGATGAGCACGTCCAGACAGCGGGCCAGGCTCAACTGGCCAATGTAAAAAAACTCCGGGTCGGTGCCGGGAGGAGTTTCTGCTTCCAGGTATTGTTTCCGATGGGGATCAAGCAGTGGTAATGAAGGGTAGTTGAGAATCACCGCGTACGGTTTTCGCAGGTTTTGATAATCAGCGCGGTACGAATTTTCGGCAAAAATCAGGTAGAAATATCGTTGCGCCAACCGATCAAACACCCTGAAAAACCAGCGATAGAAGCCGGAATTATTGAGCCTTTTGGCCTTCAACTGCCGATGAAGGTTTTCGTGAACATCATAAATCACGGTTCGGCCCAGCGCGCACAGCAACAACCCGATTGGAATTAGTTCAGCCTCGTGGAAATGAATAATCCGGGCCTGCGAACGCAAGGCTTGCCAGAGCAATCGGGGATGAACCAGGAACAATCGTTTCCAGAGCGAACGCTGGTAAGGAACTGATTTAAAACAAATTGCGGAATTTATGGCCGGGTCGGGCCGGGTCAGTACCATCGTGAGATTGTAGCGTTTGGCCAAACTAAACCCCTCGCGGTACACGACCCGCGAGTCGTGCCCGCCGTGCAAGGCGCTGAGGTGGAGGATGGGTTTGATGGTTTGAGAGTTTGAAGACTTTGTCATCCTGACGATAGGAAGGATCTGGTTGGGGCCAGCCCATAAAGCCAGTTTTCTTGATACCCCCAACGAGATCCTTCCTATCGTCAGGATGACAAATCATTTTACCATTCGTCCTTCGCCTTCTTCGAATATCCAGAAACGTTCTGCCGGAATCTGTTGGGTTTGCAGCACCGTTTTCAGGTCGGCAATAGGGTCCAGGTAGCTATCGTCGGCTAAAGGAAAGGTGCCAAAATGACAAGCCAGACTTTGATTGGAACGCACGTCGAGGTGAATCTGGACGGCTTCTTTTGGCGAACAATGAATGGGCGACATAAACCATTCCGGTTTGTACGCGCCGATGGGAATAATGGCCAACCGGAAGGGGCCGTAGTGCGCACCCGTTTCTTTGAAAAAAGAACCATACCCGCTGTCACCCGTGAAATAGACGTTGCCGTGCGGGGATTTCAACACGTAACCCGCCCACAGGGTCGCATCACGATCGGCCATACCCCGGCCCGAAAAGTGCTGCGCCCGCACGCAGACGACGGTGAGCGAATCGTTGATGTTGGCCTCATCACCCCAGTCCAGATCGGTGGCACCCGGCGCGCCGTTTTCATCGAGAAACTGTTTTACGCCCAACGGAGTCAGTACGCGCGGGTGGTCACGTTCAACCACACGGCGCACGGTGCTGATTTCGAGGTGATCCCAGTGGTTGTGGCTGAGTAGCAGCAGGTCGATTTTTGGTAAATCGTCAAACCGGATGCCCGGTGAACGCATCCGTTTCGGCCCGATCCACTGAAACGGACTGACGCGCCGAAGGTAAATGGGATCGGTCAGGATGTTGAGGCCATCCATTTGAATCAGAAACGTGGAGTGGTTGACGAACGTCACCCGCAACTCGCCCGATCCCACGCGTTGAGGCGGTTTGGGGCCGTAGCGTTCTTCCCGAACTTCCTCCCAGGGGCCACGCTGGCGGTTGGTCATCCACTTGATGAGTTCGGGGAATCCATTGGGTTTTGCCCCACCCGGATTGATGAATTGTTTGCCATCAAAATGATCGCTGACGGGGCCGTTGTAGTTGGGGGCAGACAAGAAAAAATAACCGATGCAGACGGCGATGAGCACAAAAGCCACCACCAACGCCAGAAGAATAGCAAGAATTTTCAGAAGCATGGGAAGTAAACGTTTGCCAGGGAAAACCAAATCAGAGTGCCCTGCGGCCGTTTTTTAAAGCCGTTTTGGCATCGGCGCTGATTTGCCCGATATTCGTTTTCAGCTCGTTCTGAATATCGAGCATTTCGCTGGCCGTTACGTCAGGGGCAGGTTTGTGGTCGTGATGGTGGTGTTTTTCGCCCTCGGCGTTGTCGTGCTTGTGCGCCAGGCCGGGTACTTCCACCAGGTTTTCTTCCCAGTCCTCAAAACGCTTCGTGACACTGTCGATGGCAAAAGCCGCTGCCGAGGCACCCGGCGTTTTAAGCAAAGTGAGTTGGGATTTTAGCGCAGCGAGGCTATCCATCCGGGATTCCAACGATTCCTGGATGGTGGCAGCCTGAAGATGAATTTCGCCCGCTTCTTTCAGCGTCGCTTCGTCCTGGCTGTCTTTGCCGGTACAGGCGATTAGAAGTGAAAACGCGATGAAGGTCGCGGTCAATGATCGGGTGTGCATAGTTGCTGGGTCAATTGGTTTTGTTCAAAAGTAACGATTCATCCGGTTTTTCGCGCACGGCGTAGCCGTTCTGGAGTAAGCATAAAAAAATCGGCTGGACTTTTTCAGGCCAGCCGATTTTTGCGAAAATGTTGAATTAAGTTTTTTGTAAACTCAACTCCGGGAAACGTCGTTTTGCGAATTCAAATACGCCAAACAGCACCCCGCACCAGAATAAATCACCCGCAAGGGTATTTCCAAAGAAAGGTAATGCTACTGTGTAACAGGCCATTAAGCCACCCGGTGTTTGCGGAAACGCACCACTACCCAGCCAAACACTGAAATTACTCATCAGAAAAAACAACGTTGAAGCTAACACGCTGGTAAAAACCACATTGAGTGGTTTTACGCGCTTGAGCAGTACCGCGCCCAAGACCACGATAACCGCAAACGTCCCATACGTCCAGGGATTGACTTGTAGGGTAAACGTGGGGTAATATTGACGATACATGACGTTGTTCAGGACAATGTCACTCAACCAGAGCGCCAGCAGGGGTACGGCCAAAGCCCAGGATTTTCGGCTGAAATACGCCCCGCCGAAGAGCGCCATCGCGCCCACTGCCGTGAAATTGGGCGCGTGGGGAATTAGGCGGCTGAAAGCAGCCAGTAGAATTAAGGTAATCAGAACGCCGAAGCGTGGGGAATTTTTGGATTTCATGGCAGTCGAAAAATGCTGGGGCAAAGGTAAGCAATGCCGTTTTAAAAATGGTCACTTCGACTCCATAGCTACGGGTTGCTGAACCGATGTGGGCAGCGTCACGACAAACTCGGTAAACTCGCCCTCCCGCGTTGTCGCCGTGAGCGTACCGCCGTGACCTTTGGTGATGATGTCGTAGCTGAGCGAAAGGCCCAGGCCCGTGCCCTGACCGGCGGGTTTGGTGGTGAAAAAGGGCTGGAAGATTTTCTCCAGTACCATCGCCGGAATGCCGTTGCCGTTGTCCCGGACGCGGATTTCCACGGCGTCGTGGCTCTTTCGGGTGCTGATGCTGACTTCGGGCTGAAAGTCGTTTCCCAATCGGACTTTCTTCTCGGCCACGGCGTAAAACGCGTTGTTGAACAAATTCAGCAGCACCCGGCTGATGTCCGTTTTCACCGCCGCTAATTCCTGTTTCAGGCGGGCGGTTTGGGGGTTCTGGGCAAACGCCCCCGGAGTTGTGAGGGCGCAAACAAACCAGCAAGCGTATAGGAACCGGTTCATAATCAACGAAGTCAGGAGGTGGAGTAGAAATTTTCGTGTGAAAAGTAGTAAAAATGTGGCAAATGCCTTCCTGCTTTGGTAGGAGGTAAACGAAAAACGCCCCGGCTGGAGAGCCGGGGCGTTTTTCGCCGTTCTACG